>NZ_CP019113.1:4200000-4429597 GCF_001888805.2 Enterobacter sp. SA187 | reverse complement strand
CGCTTGAACTGCTGGTTGAGGCGTATACCGAATATCGGCAGCACTGCGAAACGCTGGAGATTGAGGGTTACACATACCGGACTGAAACTCAGACTGGTTGTACTGATTAAAAGCCCACCCGGCGGCAATCATGAAATCTGACGCCTGGAAGCGGGATCCGCGCCATGCTGGGTGAATTCGGAATGACGCCTGCCACCCGAACCAAGGTAGGTGGAAATGGCCCGGCTGAGGCCGATCCTCTGGAAGAATTTCTTAAAAAGCGCAAATGATGAATGGCAACGGTTTCGGAAGGTATTCAGTACGCCGAGCGCGTGCTGTCTGGCGAGATTGTTGCTGGCGAACTGGTACGCCTGGCGTGCCAGCGATTCCTTAATGACTTAGAGCATGGGCCTGAGCGCGGCATCTACTTCAGCGAGGAACGCGCCCAGCACATACTCGATTTTTATAACTTCGTTCCCCATGTGAAAGGGGCGCTGGCAGGCAAGCCAATCACTCTGATGGCCTGGCATGTTTTTATCCTCATCAATATTTTTGGTTTCGTCGTTCCTTTAATCGATGAAATGACAGGGCAGGCGGTGGTTGATGAAGACGGTGACACTGTCATGGTGCGCCGGTTCCGCACGGCTTATGACGAGGTGGCGCGTAAAAACGCAAAGTCCACACTTTCGTCAGGCATTGGATTGTACATGACCGGCGCCGACGGCGAGGGTGGTGCTGAGGTTTACTCAGCCGCCACGACCCGTGATCAGGCGCGGATTTTTTTGATGATGCCAAGAACATGATCAAGAAAGCCCCCCGCACGCTGGGGCGTCTTTTTGGTCACGTTAAGCTGAACATTCATCAGGAGCGCACGGCCTCAAAGTTTGAGCCCTTGTCCAGCGATGCTAACAACCTCGACGGCCTGAACATTCATTGTGGCATTGTCGACGAGCTGCATGCTCACCGTACCCGTGATGTATGGGACGTTCTGGAGACCGCCACCGGCGCACGCCTTCAGTCACTGCTTTTCGCAATAACGACGGCGGGAACCAATAAAGAGGGCATCTGTTACGAGCAGCGGGATTATGCCATCAAGGTGTTGCGCGGCGTGGTGGAAGATGACACTTACTTTGCTCTGATCTATACCCTGGACGAAGGTGACGATCCCTTTGACGAGGCCAACTGGCCGAAAGCTAATCCCGGCCGGTATTTGTAAGCGCTGGGACGACATGCGCCGCCTTGCCAAAAAGGCGAAAGAGCAGGTCGCGGCGAGGCCGAACTTCTTTACCAAACACCTGAACATCTGGTTAACAGCTGAGAGCGCCTGGATGGATATGGACCGCTGGGCAAAAATGCCTGGTATTGCCCCGGAAGCTGAGCGCAAGGCTTGGCCACTCTGGGTTGGTGTCGACCTCGCCAACAAAATCGATATTTGCGCCGCAGTTAAAGCCTGGCGCGATCCCGCTGGTGAAACTCACATGCAGCCGCGTTTCTGGATCCCGGAAGGTCGACTGGAAACAGCGCCTGCACATATCGCCGAGCTCTACAGGAAGTGGGCAGCCGCCGGGTATCTTGAACTGACTGACGGGGATGTTATCGATCACGGGATGATTAAAGCCGACATTGTACAGTGGGTGAAAGGCGAGAACATCAAGGAGATTGCTTTCGATCCCTGGAGCGCCGTTCAGTTCAGCCTGTCACTTGCGGAGGAAGGTTTGCCGCTGGTTGAGGTTGCTCAGACGGTCAAAAACCTTTCTGAGTCCATGAAATCAGTGCAGGCGGAAATTTACGGCAACAAGTTCCACCACGACGATAACCCTGTGATGCGGTGGATGATGTCGAACGTCACGGTTAAGCCGGACAAAAACGACAACATCTTCCCGAACAAATCCACACCTGAAAACAAAATTGACGGACCGGTCGCACTGTTTACGGCCAAAGCCGGATGCTGGTCAATGGCGGTAATGACGCTCAGGATCTGAGCGGCTTCTTTGAAAATCCAATCATGGTAGGTTCTGATGAAGAAAAGTAAGCAGCCGGGAAAGGTGAAAAGCGCCTTGCTCAACTGGCTGGGCGTGCCTATCAGCCTGACTACCGGAACGTTCTGGCAGGAGTGGTACGGCACGAGCAGCAGCGGCAAGTTGGTTACGGCAGATAAGGCGATACGGCTGTCAGCGGTCTGGTCCTGTGTCCGGCTCTTGAGCGAGTCGGTTTCTACATTACCCGTCAAGATCTATACCCGGCAGGCTGATGGCTCGCGCAAGCTGGCGCAGGATCATCCTGTTTATCAGGTGCTGTGCCGCCGCCCGAATCTGGAAATGACGCCGTCCCGATTTATGTTGATGGTGGTGGCCAGCATCTGCCTTCGCGGCAATGCCTTTGTCGAGAAGCTGTTTATCGGCAATAAGCTGGTGTCGCTGGTGCCACTGCTGCCCCAGAACATGGTAGTAAAGCGGCTGGACACCGGTCGTCTTGAGTACACCTATACCGAAGACGGCAGGAAACGCGTTATTCCGGAGAAGAATTTGATGCACATCCGGGGGTTTGGCCTCGATGGTGTGTGCGGCATGATGCCAATGATGACGGGCCGGGACGTGATCGGCGCGGCGATGGCCGTCGAAGAGTCAGCCGCCAAGATCTTCGAAAATGGCCTGCAGAGTTCTGGTTTTCTTTCTGCTGATGCTGCGCTTGATAAGGAGCAAAGAGAGCGACTTCGGGGATATATGCAGGCCTTCACCGGCTCTAAAAACGCCGGGAAAATTATGGTTCTAGAAGGCGGTCTTAAATACCAGAACGTCACCATGAACCCGGAAGCAGCGCAGATGCTGGAATCAAGATCGTTCAGTATCGAGGAAATCTGTCGTTGGTTCCGCGTGCCACCGTTTATGGTTGGCCACACCTCGAAACAGAGCAGCTGGGCGTCGAGCCTGGAGGGGATGAACCTGCAGTTCCTGACCCATACGCTGCGCCCGCTGCTGGTGAATATCGAGCAGGAGATCTCCCGCTGCCTGCTTAACGGCGAAGAAGACCTCTTTGCCGAGTTCTCAGTAGAAGGGCTGCTGCGCGCCGATAGTGCTGGCCGTGCAGCGTACTATACCAGTGCGCTGCAGAACGGCTGGATGTCCCGCAACGACGTGCGCCGTCTGGAGAATATGCCACCTATCGAAGGCGGCGATATTTACACGGTGCAGCTAAACCTGACGCCGCTTGAAGATTTGAAACAAAACAGCCAGGCCGCGCAGGCATTTGCGCTACGGCAGGTTCATAACCACGTATTCCCTGATATTCCCTTCGAACAGTCACCGCTAAAAAAAGCGGCTTAGGAGCATCCATGACAATTAAAAGCCTTCCGGCTGCGCCGGAGGGGCGACCTTTTGCGCGCGAAAAACCTGATCTGCCAGCTGCGGCAATGGAGCGCTGGAATGGTGGCATTCGCGCCGCCCGCGAAGGTGACAACAGCATTTCTATCTTCGACGTGATCGGCGCTGATTACTGGGGCGAGGGCGTGACCGCCAGCCGCATTGCAGGGGCGCTTCGTTCGCTCGGAGGCGCTGACGTGACGGTCAATATCAACAGCCCTGGCGGCGACATGTTCGAGGGGCTGGCCATATACAACCTGCTGCGCGAGTACGAAGGCAAAGTAACCGTGAAGGTGCTTGGCCTAGCTGCATCTGCGGCATCGATTATCGCGATGGCTGGCGACGACGTGCAGATTGGCCGCGGCGCGTTCCTGATGATCCACAACTGCTGGGTCTATGCAATGGGCAACCGTCACGACCTGGCGCAGATCGCCGCTGACATGGAGCCATTTGATAAAGCGATGAGCGATATCTACCAGGCGCGAAGCGGTCTTGATGCCGACACCGTCGACAGGATGATGGACGGCGAAACCTATATCGGCGGCAGTGACGCGGTGGCGAAGGGATTTGCTGACAGTCTGCTCTCAGCTGACGAGATAGCTGACGATGACGACAGCCCGGCGGCGGCCCTGCGCAAACTCGATGCGCTGCTGGCTAAAACCGATACGCCGCGTTCTGAGCGTCGAAAACTTCTTAAAGCACTATCCGGAAGCAAGCCAGGCGCTGCTGCCAACCCTGACGGTACGCCGAGCGCTGCCACCATCGAAAACGAAACTATTGACCGACTGGAAGCCGCACTCAGCGGCCTGAAAGCGGCTGCCCAGTAAAACGGAGAAATTATGTCTGATGTAAATGAGATCCTGAAGAAAGTTAGCGCCAGCATTGAAGAGGCGACCGGCAAATTCAATGCAAAGGCAGAAGAGGCGCTAAAAGAAGCAAAGAAAAACGGCCAGCTGTCAGCGGAAACCAAAGACACCGTCGATAAAATGGCAGTGGAATTTAATGCCCTGAAAGAGGCTGAAAAAACGCTGAAGGCGGCGCTCGGCGAACTGGAGCAGCAGGTTGCTCAGATGCCGCTGGCGAATGCTGCAACGGTGATCGAGACCGTCGGCCAGACCGTAATCAGCAGCGAAGCACTAAAAGCGTTCGCGGCAAGCGTGGAAGGCGGTAAGCGCGTCAGCGTGCCGGTAAATGCTGCGCTGATCTCCACTGACGTGGCAAGCGGAGTGGTTGAGCCGCAGCGCCTGCCAGGCATTGATACCGCGCCGAAGCAGCGACTCTTCATCCGGGATCTGATTGCGCCGGGCCGCACCTCTGCACCGGCCATCTTCTGGGTGCAGCAGACTGGCTTCACTAATGCGGCGAAGGTTGTGCCTGAAGGTACCGCCAAGCCGTACAGCGATATCCAGTTCGCCACGCAGATCACTCCTGTAACCACCATCGCGCACATGTTCAAAGCGTCCAAGCAGATCCTGGATGACTTTGCGCAACTGCAGTCCACTATCGACGCTGAGATGCGTTATGGCCTGAAATACGTCGAAGAGCAGGAAATTCTCTTCGGTGACGGTACCGGCGCGCACCTGAAAGGCATCGTGCCGCAGGCTTCTGCATACGATGCAGCCTTCACGGTTGAGCAGCAGAACGGTATTGACGATCTGCGTCTGGCCATGCTGCAGGCGCAGCTGGCGCGCTTCCCGGCTTCCGGCCACGTCCTGCACTTCATCGACTGGGCGAAGATTGAACTCACCAAAGACACGCTGGGCCGCTACATCCTGGCGAACCCGGCGGCACTGACCGGTCCTACCCTGTGGGGCCTGCCGGTTGTGGCCACTGAGGCCGCAGCATTCCAGGGCAAGTTCCTGACCGGTGCGTTTAACGCAGCGGCACAGCTGTTCGATCGTGAAGATGCCAACGTGGTTATCTCCACCGAGAACGCCGACGACTTCGAGAAAAATATGATCTCGATTCGTTGCGAAGAGCGCCTGGCGCTGGCCGTGAAACGTCCGGAAGCGTTTATCTACGGTTCCTTCACCGCGCCTGCTGCTGGCGGCGGTGCGTAAACCTTAACGGCGGCCTGCGGGCCGCTTTTCTTTTTCCTTAAAGGAGACAGCCATGAAGCTGATTGCTATCAAGCCCATCTACTTTGAAGGCAAAGTGCTTACTGAAGGCAACGAGTTTGAGACTCTGGAGCAACACGGCCGCGACCTACTGGCCAGCGGTTACGCTCAGGAGCCTGGCGAGAAGAAGCCGGATCCGGATAAAGAGCAAAAGCCGAAAGGGAATGGCAAGGCCAAATAAGGAGCGGGCATGCTGACCAAAGAGCAGGTTAAAACACACTGCCGGATCGACGCCGACAGCACCGCAGAAGATATCTGGATCGAAACCAGCATCAAAGCGGCCGCCCTTTACGTTCAGAAGTGGACCCGACGCCGTCTTTACGAAAATGCAGCTGATCCACTGTACCTGCTTGACCCGGATGCGCTGCTTTACGGCGAAGATATCGAAATGGCCATGCTGATGCTTATCGCGCACTGGTACGCGAACCGGGAAGCGGTCATCACCAGTGGCACCTCTTCAACCGTTGATCTGGCCGTTGAATCGTTGCTTCAACCGTACCGCATTTATGGTGTCTGAGAGGAATTTATGGCCTGCTCCGGATGCGCCGCGCGGCGTGAATGGCTTAAAAAGTGGATGAAAATCGCCTATGAACGATCAACAGGTAAACCAGTTGCTGACAGCAATGGCAGCCCAGACAGCAGCGATGAACCGACTGGCGGAGTCAAACGAGGCTCTGACGGCGGTGATCTACCAGTCAATGGTAGTGGAAGAGAGTGATGCTGAGCTTCCGCAGCATACTTACCTCAGCGGCAAGCCCAGGGGGTAATCATGCAGGCGGGGAAGCTCAATAAACGAATCACGCTTCAGAAACCAGTTAAAACGCAGAGTCCAGTTACCGGCGCGGTGGTTAATGGGTGGGCTGACCAGGCCGAGCTGTGGGCTAACGTTACCGATTTGTCTGCGCGCGATTTTGTGGCCGCGCAGGCGGGACAGAGCGAGTTAACCACACGGATCACTATTCGCTGGCGTGATGATGTCACGGATAAGCACCGCATTCGTTACCGCGGGCGCGTTTACGATATTCAGGGCGTACTGGAAGACGATAAAAGCGGCCGGGAGTATCTGACGCTACCCTGCTCAAGAGGGGTTAACGATGGCTGACGGCGTTGATTTCAGCATTATTGGCGTTGAGGCTTTGCTCGGTAAGCTGTCATCGGTCAGTGACGATCTGCGTCGTCGTGGCGGCCGGGCTGCGCTCCGGCGCGCCGGTAACGTGATTGTTGAAAAAGCGAAAGCGAATGCCGCCAGGATTGATGACCCGTTAACAGGCCGCAACATTGCTGCCAACGTGGCGATGCGCTGGAACGGCCGCCTCTTCAAAACCACCGGCAATCTGGGTTTTCGGATCGGCGTTCTTCACGGTGCAGTCCTGAAAAAAAATCCTGATCTCGGTGAGAATGCGCCGACGCCACACTGGCGTCTGATCGAGTTCGGTACCGAGAATGTGCGGGCGCAGCCGTTTATGCGCCCGGCGGCCGAAAGCAGCGTCGGTGAGGTGGTTAACGTGTTTGCCACAGAATACGAAAAGGCTATTGACCGTGCCCTCAAGCGCGCGGCGAAAAAGGGAGTGCCACCATGATCGCCCCCATATTTACCGTCTGCGCTGCCAGCCCGTCGGTGGTGGCATTGCTGGGCGGTGAAACGCTGCGCCTCTATCCGTTCGGCCAGCAGGACGACAATGTGGTCTATCCGTACGTGGTGTGGCAGAACGTCACCGGATCTCCGGAGAACTACCTGGCCCAGCGTCCCGACGCAGACTCCTTCACCCTGCAGGTGGATGCGTATGCCGACACGGTGGATGAGGTGATCGCCGTCGCCGCTGCACTGCGCGATGCCATAGAGCCGCACGCACACATCACACGCTGGGGCGGGCAGGAGAAAGACCCCGAAACCAGACGCTATCGCTATTCGTTCGACGTTGACTGGATAGTGAAGCGATAACCCTCTCACCGGCCCTGAGCCGGTTTTTTTATGACCGGAGATAAACCATGTCTGTATTAACGCAAGGCACGCAGCTCTTTGTGCTTACTAAAGGCGCAGTGAGTGAAGTCGAATGCATCACCGCTTTTTCGCCTGGCAGCAACCCTGCCGATCAGATCGAAGACACCTGTCTTTCTGAAAAGAACGATCGTACGTACAAGCGCGGTCTGCGCACGCCGGGCCAGGCATCACTGACGCTTAATGCCGATCCCAAAAACGTCAGTCATATCATGCTCTACAACCTGTCCATTTCTGATGATGAAGAAGACCAGGAGCTGACATTTGCGATCGGCTGGTCTGACGGGGAATCTTCGCCGACGGCGGCGGCATCCGGCACCGCCGGGGCAGTTGATGGTCTGGTTCTGCCGGACGATCGCACCTGGTTTGTGTTCAAGGGCTACGTAAGCGACTTCCCGTTTGATTTTGCAGCCAATACGGTTGTTTCCACTTCTGCCTCTATCCAGCGTTCCGGCTCTGCCGTCTGGATACCAAAAGCGAGCGCCTAACGCATGAAGCTGACACTTGATGCACTGAAGCAGGCGGGGGCCTTTACTGGCCGCCCGGTTGAGAAAGAAATTACCTGGAAACAGGGCGACGAGCAGATCACCGCCACCGTCTATATTCGCCCCATGGGCTACCATTCAGCAATGACCGACGTTATGGCGGCTAATGGCCGGGTGGATGGCGTAGCCGGGCGTATTGCTGCCTCTATCTGCGACGAAGCCGGGCTTCCGGTATTTACCCCGGCGGATATTACCGGCGAAGCGGATCCGGAACGTGGTGCGCTGGATGGCCCCCTGACTATCGCTCTGCTGCTTGCCATCCAGGAGGTTAACGATCTGGGAAAGAGTACCAGCTCAGCGCCGAAGACGAGTTCTGGTGCGAGCTCGTCCTTAACGGCATCGGTGGTAGAACCATCGCCGAAGCGCGGGAAGCGATCAGCTTCAAAGAGTCGCAGCTCTGGGCAAAATACCGGGAAAGATACGGCAGCCTGAACCCGATGATGCGGACTGAGTGGGGCGCTGCGCTGATCTCCTCAGTGCTAGCTAACGTCAACAAAGGCAAGGACGCTGCGGCATTTCGTATCAGTGATTTTGCGCCCCACATAGCCGAAACGCCCCTCTCTCTGGAAGATGCTATGAATGACTGGAATTGATAAGCCAGGTTGAAGTTTTGTCATCGCTCAGTTCCCTGTTATTCTTTCAAAATCAGTGAAAGGAGGGGTGATGGCGCTTATTAAATGTAAGGAATGTGGTGAGGCAGTATCAAGCAAGGCAGATGTTTGCCCTAAATGCGGGGCACCTTTTAAGTTAAGGGTAAAAGGTCCTTCAGGATGCATGATGATATTGTTGGTTATGATTGGGGTTGTTTTTACTTTCTATTTCATAGCGAAGATGAGCTAAGTTAATAATTGATATTAATTTGTTTTGCTATGAATTAATAATTTAATCATGCGAATGCAAATATACCCGCTCCGGCGGGTTTTTCATTTTAGGGCTTTATATGGCTGGAAAATCACTCGGCACACTAACTATTGATTTAATAGCAAAGGTTGGCGGATTCGTAGCGGGTATGGATAAAGCCGAGAGATCCTCAGCCAAGTGGAGACGGCAGATTGAAAGTGACGCTAAGGCGGCGGGTTCGGCTATCCTGTCAGTTGGTACGGTTGCCGCTGGCGCAGCTGTAGCAACAGCATCTGCTGGAATTGTCCTCTTAAAAACAATGTCCAATCAGGTAATTGAGACCGATCGCTGGGCTAAGTCCTTGAAGCTTTCCACTCAGGAATTATTAGCTTGGCAATTTGCTGCGCAAAAAGCAGGGGTTTCAGGTGACCAGATGGCCGATATCTTCAAAGATATTGGAGATAAGATTGGTGACGCAGTTTTAAATAAGTCAGGAGAGGCGGTTGACGCCTTGAATGCTCTTGGCTTATCCGCTTTAAAGCTTTCAAAAATAACGCCAGACAAACAATTATTAGCAATAGGGGAGGCGCTAAGCAAGATCGGGACTAATGCTGAAAAAACAACAATATTAGAAAGCATTGGCAATGACCTCTCTAAATTACTTCCTTTATTTGATAACAACAATCAAAAACTTCAGCAGTTTATCCAATTAGCAAAAGATTATGGCGTAGCCCCTTCTCCAGAATCAATTGATGATCTTGTTAAAGTGAACAATCTTTTTCAAGATATGGAGGCGCAAGCCAGCGGCCTGAAAATGGAAATTGCTGCTGGACTCGCAAAGGTAGATTTATCACCTCTTCAAAACGGTTTGGATGACTTAAAGAAAACGTTCACAGACCCAAAAGTGTTGCAGGGTTTAGCTGAAATGGTCGGTGGGATTGCGTCTTTAGTTGGGTGGATGGGTAAGGCTGCTTCAGAATTAGGGCGGCTGGTGGAGAATTTCCAAGGCGGCCAACGTGTTGCTGCCAATGCTTCTCGCAGTGAAATTGAAAGACGAATTAAAAACCTTGAATCAGACCTTAACGATCAAGGGTTTCTTGCTGGCGTAAACCGCGTCGGAATGGACACTGAAGCCAAGCAGAAAGAGCTAAAAGAATTACGTGAGCGTCTGGCTGATGTTAAAAATTTCCAGACTTCACTACCGACTAGTCCAGCAACATTCATCGCTCCAGTAAGTAGTGTTTATGCACTTGGTAATGGCGAAACTAATGGAAAGCAAACTGCGGATGCTGGTGCTAAAAAGCTAGAAAACGCCTTCAAGGCTACAGAGCAAAGTTACCTTCGCCAGATTTCGCTGATCGACACAACCGGTAAAAAATCAGCCGAAGTGACCGAGCAGCAGAAGCTTCAGTTTGATATCGCCGATGGCAAACTGTCCGGGCTTAACGACACACAGCGCCAGCGCCTTGAACTTCTGGCAACAGAAGTTGATCGCCTGAATGGAGTGAAGAAGGCCAATGAGGAAAACCTGAAGGTCGCTCAATATGTGGCTAATCTTCAGCGAGAAAATGCTAACTCTGCAGCTTCGTTAAATGCGGATATTGTCGGAGCTGGGCAGGGCGACAAAGTGCGGGAGCGCCTGCGTGAACGGCTGGATGTGGAGCGTGAGTTCAACGAAAAGCGGGCCGATCTTCAGCAGCGTTACCAGAGTGGGGACATTAAAAGCCAGGTAGAATACGATCGCTATACCGCCGAGCTTGAAAAGGCGCTTTCACAGCGGCTGGAAGGATATGAAGGCTACTATCAGCAGATTGATCGGCTTAATGCAGACTGGGTAACCGGCGCGCGTGACGGACTTGCTAACTGGGTTGATGACTCCACAAATTATGCTTCACTGGCTGCAGGCGCCATGCAAAGCGCTATGTCCGGGATCAGCAGCAATATTGTCGACATGCTTAACGACAACAAGGCCAGCTGGAAAGACTGGGGTGTCAGTGTGCTCAAGGTGATTGAGCAGGTAATGGTTAACATGGCAATAGCCAGTGCTGTTAGCTCAATTGGCTCCCTGTTCAGTTTCGGGGCCTCATCTGCCAGCTCGACTCCCTCAGGAGCATACAACTCAGCCGCGGCGGGAATTAAGCTCAATGCTAAAGGTGGCGTTTATGACTCAGCAGATCTCAGCAAGTTCAGTAATAGCATCGTAAGCAGCCCGACCATGTTTGCGTTCGCCAAAGGTGCTGGTCTGATGGGCGAGGCCGGGCCGGAGGCTATCATGCCACTTACCCGTGCATCTGATGGATCGCTCGGCGTCCGGGCTCTGGGCGCAGTGGGTGGTGGTGGCACGATGTTCAACATTAATGCCCCTGTCTCTATCACCCAGGGTGATTCGGGTGACGAGGTGAATAACGCAAGCACAGCCAGCACCGCCAGACAGCTTGAAGGTATTGTGCAGAAGACCCTGACTGATCGCCTGCGGAAAGAAATATCGCCAGGCGGTATCCTTTATCGCCGGACGTGATGTTCCGGTTCATTTCGGAAAACATATGGCAATCGATACGTTTATCTGGTGCGTTCGCACCGATGCAAGTGGCTCAACGAATGTGGCCACGCTGCAGGCACAGTTTGGGGATGGCTATAAACAGGTTGCCAGCGCCGGGATTAACACGGCTGCCGAAACATGGAATTTAGCGTGTAGCGGGAAATTGGCAGCCATGAAGCCGGTGCGGGAGTTTCTTCTTAGCCATGTCATCAAGTCTTTCTGGTGGGTGAATCCATGGGGGGAGAAAAAACTTTACCGCGTCAAAGCTGATTCTGTCAGTCCCACATTCCCGAATGGTGGTTTTGTTGAAATATCGTTTGTATTTGAGCAGGCCTTCGCGCCGTAAATTCCCCGATTCATTCGATAACAGGCCGCTTATGCGGCCTTTTTTATGGGTCTTATATGAGTTTTTCAGGTGACATCCAGCAACTGGAGCCGGGCCAGCTTATCCGGCTAATTGAAATTGACGGTACAGCTTTCGGCATAGATACCGTGCTGCGCTTTCACGCGCACAACATTGATCCGGCAGGCTGGGCTGCATTCGCCGCTGATAATCTTCCCGCCATCATCTGGCAGGGCCAGCAGTACGATCCGTACCCGTACGAGCTAAAGGGCATGGAGTTGTCCAGCACCGGTGCACAGCCGACGCCCACGCTATCCGTGTCGAATATCGGCAACTACGTCACCGCGCTGTGTCTGGAATACGACGACATGGTCAAAGCAAAGGTGAAAATACACACCACCCTGGCGAAATACCTCGATGCTGCAAACTGGGTAGCGGGCAACTTGAACGCCAGCCCGGCAGATGAGCGGGTGCAGCTGTTTTACGTCAACGCCAAGACCGCTGAAACACGGATGCAGGTAGATTTCGAGCTGTGTTCACCCTTCGATGTTCAGAACCTGCAACTACCCACCCGGCAAATTACGCCTGTCTGCACCTGGTGCATGCGGGGCTGGTACCGAACCGGCAACGGCTGCGATTACGCCGGAAACCGGTATTTTCTGAAAGACGGCACACCAACGAACAATCCGGCGCTGGACGTCTGCGGTGGTCGGCTGCCTGACTGTGAAGCCAGGTTCGGGGAAGGTAATCCGTTATCGTTCGGCGGATTCCCGGCGGCAAACCTTCAGGGGAAATAAGCATGCGCAAAAAGTTAATGAAAGCCATTGCTGATCATGTAGCAGCGGAATATCCGAATGAAGCGTGTGGCGTCGTGGTGCAGTCCGGACGGGCGCAGAACTACATTCCGTGTCGCAACATTGCAAAAAACCCGGCGGAGGCCTTCACGCTGGCGCCGGAAGACAGGCTTGCGGCAGAGGAGCAGGGTGAAATCATCATGATCGTTCATTCTCACCCGGACGTAGTGCAACTGGTGCCGTCCGAGCACGATCGTATCCAGTGCGACTGGTCCGGCGTGGAGTGGGGGATCATGTCCTGGCCTGACGGGGATTTCTGCACGCTCTCGCCAAGAGAAGACCGGGATTATACCGGGCGGCGCTGGGTGCTCGGCTTTGCAGACTGCTGGTCGCTTATCCGTGAGTGGTACCAGCGTGAGCACGGCGTTGCCCTGGGCAATTACTCGGTGCCGTATGAATGGTGGGAACAGGGCGAAAACCGCTACGACGATAACTGGCAGGCTGAGGGTTTTTTCGAAGTTGACCCGACGGATATTCGCCCCGGCGACATGATCATGATGCGCGTACAGGCGCAGGTGACCAATCATGCCGCGGTATACCTCGGCGACAATCTCATCCTGCATCATATCACCGGGCAACTTTCGGCCCGGGTGCCATACGGAAAATATTACCGCGACCGCACCGTTCGGGTGGTGCGTCATAAGGAGCTGATAAATGCTGAAAATGCTCATTCTTGACGGGCGCATGGCGAAGAAATTCGGGCGCGTACACAAATTTGACGTGGCGGATCTGCCAGAAATGCTGCGCGCGATGTGCAGCCAGGTGCGGGGATTTAAGCGCTACCTGTCAGAGGGGCATATGCATGGAATTCGCTTCGCCTTCTTCAACGGTAAGCACAATATCGGCCTTGATGAATTCGATATGACTAATGGATCGGAGGTGTACCGGATTACGTCCATCACCGAAGGTTCAAAGCGCGGTGGCGTATTGCAGATTGTCATCGGTGCGGTTGCGCTGGTGGCAGCCTTCTTTACCGCAGGCGGCAGTCTTGTCGCACTTGGCATGAGCGCAGCCGCTGCCGCAGCGACCACGACAGCGTTAACCGGCCTTGGTCTGAGCATGATGCTTGGAGGCGTGGTTCAGCTGCTCACCCCGCAACCAAAATACAATGTCGGCGCATCTTCCAGCACGGACAATAAACCCAACTATGCATTCGGCGCGCCGGTGAACACCGTGGCAATGGGCTACCCGGTCCCGGTGCTTTTCGGTGAGCGTGAGATTGGCGGGGCCATTATCAGTGCGGGGATTTTCTCCAGCGATCAGCAATAACAACAGGTGAGATATGCGTTTACTGGAAAACGAAACCATTCAGGGCAGGAAGGGCGGCGGGGGCGGTAAACAGCATACGCCAGTTGAGCAGCCGGATGATCTGCTGTCGGATGCGAAACTCAAAATGCTGGTCGTGCTGTCTGAAGGTGAAATTCAGGGCGACCTGACCGCGCAGAAGATTTACCTGAACGATACGGCGCTGGCGAACGACGACGGCAGCTATAACTTCACCGGCGTTAAATGGGAGTACCGTAAGGGTACACAGGACCAGCCTTATATCCAGGGATTGCCGGAAGTGGATAACGAGCTGTCAGCTAACGTGGCGGTGACCACCACCGTCCCATGGACCCGCCAGTTCAGCAATCTTACCCTTGATGCCGTGCGCATCAAACTCAGCCTGCCCGCACAGTACATGTACAAAGACAATGGCGATATGGTCGGCACCGTCACGCAGTACGCCATTGACCTGTCCACCGATGGCGCAGCATGGCGCACCGTAGTAGACGGGAAATTTGACGGCAAAACCACCTCTGAATATCAGCGCGATCATCGTATCGATCTCCCGGAGGCAACAACAGGCTGGTCAATCAGAGTGCGCCGCATCACAGCAGACTCCACGTCCGCGAAACTGGTGAACGGCTTCAAGGTCTTCTCTTTTGCAGAAGTGATCGACAGCAAACTTCGTTATCCGAACAGCGCTCTGCTTTATATCGAGGTCGACAGCAGCCAGTTTTCCGGCGGCGCGCCGAAAGTAACGTGCAGGCCTAAGGGTAAATTAATCCGCGTTCCGGACACTTACGATCCGGTTACCCGCACCTATAGCGGGACGTGGTCTGGCGGTTTTAAGCTGGCCTACACCAACAACCCGGCGTGGATTTTCTATGATCTGGTGCTGGATAAAATTTACGGCATGGGTAACCGCGTCGATGCCAGCATGATTGATAAGTGGGCACTTTATGCCATTTCTCAGTATTGCGATGAGAAGGTGTCGAATGGCGCCGGTGGCACAGAACCTCGCTTCACCTGCAACGTGTTCATCCAGAGCCAGCAGGATGCCTATACCGTACTGAGCGATCTGGCCGCTGTGTTCCGGGGGATAACCTTCTGGGGAAACGATCAGATATTCGTGCGCGCGGACGTACCGCAGGACGATGTGGATTTTGTTTACCACGCCTCAAATGTGATTGACGGTCTGTTCACCTACGGCAGCGGCAGTTATAAGAACCGCTATTCATCAGCACTGGTATCCTGGTCAGATCCGCAGAACCATTACAGCGACACCGTAGAAGGCGTGTATGACGAAAAACTGGTTGAGCGTTACAACGTAAACCAGATGTCGCTTACGGCGATTGGCTGCACGTCACAGAGTGAGGCGCACCGCCGGGGCCGCTGGGCTATTCTCTCGAACGCGCGCGACGGTACCATTTCTTTCGGGGTAGGGCTTGATGGCTACATTCCGTTACCGGCGGAGATCATCGGTGTGGCTGACCCGTTCCGCGCCGGTAAACAGAACGGCGGCCGCATCAGCGCGGTCAGTGGCCGAAACATTACCCTTGACCGGGCCGTTGACTACGCAGCAGGTGACCGGCTGGTGGTTAACCTGCCTGACGGGTCGGCGCAGACCCGCACCATTGGCGCTGTCAGCAGTGACAAGAAAACGGTGACCGTGAATACTGCATTCAGCCAGCCACCGGCGGCGGGTGCGGTGTGGGCCATCGACAGTGACAGCCTGGCGATTCAGTATTTCCGTGTGACCTCCATCAGTGCGAACGATGACAGTAACGGCGGCTTTACCATTACTGCCGTACAGCACGACCCGAACAAATACCGGTACATCGATGATGGTGTGCGCATCGACCCGGCGCCGATCACCGTCACCCCGATCAGCGTAATATCCGCACCGAAAAACATCATCATCACAGAGGTGGATCATGTTGCCCAGGGGCTGAACGTTGCGACGATGAATGTCACCTGGGACAAGGTGGGTGGCGCTATTCGCTATATGGCCCAGTGGCGCAAGGATAACGGGGACTGGATCAACGTCGCCGTCACCAGTGCGCAGGGCTTTTCAATTCAGGGCATTTATACCGGCAGCTATGACGTTCGCGTTCGCGCCATGAATGCCCAGGAGTCTTCTTCTCCATGGGGCTACGCTGATACTACTTATCTGACCGGGAAAACCGGTAAGCCAGGCACACCGCAGAATCTTCTGGCAACGGATGATGTTGTGTGGGCGATTGATGTAACGTGGTCCTTCCCGGATGGATCGGGTGACACGTCCTATACCGAGCTGCAGCGCGCCACGACGGACGACAAAGCCAACCCTGAGCTGCTGGCGCTGGTGCCATACCCGGCAGTCAGTTACCAGCACGGCCCCATGCCTGCCGGTGTCCGACAATGGTACCGCGCGCGCCTCGTTGACCGTATTGGAAATGTGGGGGACTGGACTGCCTGGGTTATGGGCACCTCTTCCATTGATGTCAGTGCCATCACCGATGACATTCTGAATGACATGAAAGAATCGGAAGTATTTAAGAACCTGATTGAGAACGCCGTAGACAGCAATGAAACTATTGCCGGAATGGTGACAGATATTCAGGAAAACGCCGATCAGCTTGAGCAACAGGCGTTACAAATCCAGCAAAACTCCGATGGCCTTTCACAGGCAGCCGTAAAAATCGACGAAATTTCCGTTTCGATGGACGGCATGACTGGCGGTGTCAAAAACTCATCAATTGCCGTGATCCAGAACACCCTGGCGCAGGTGACTTCCCGCAGATCCCAGACTGCCACCAATAACGGTAATGTGGCAAAAATTGACCGGATAGACACCACCATAGCGGATACCAGCCAGGCTGTTGCCCGGGCGCTGGTTACGCTTGATGCGTCTGCGGGTGGGAATGTTTCGAACGCGACCGATCTGACGGAAACGCTGGCTGACTTCACCCAGGCATCCGCCACGAAGATTAACTCTCTGACGGTGACAGTGAACGGGCAGACGGCTGCCATCAACCAGACGGCGCAGGCGGTGGCAGATGTAAACGGCAACCTAAACGCGATGTACAACATCAAAGTTGGCGTTGCCGCTAACGGCCAGTATTACGCTGCAGGTATGGGCATAGGGGTACAAAATACACCCGGCGGCATGCAATCACAGGTAATTTTTCTGGCAGACCGTTTTGCTGTTACCACGCAGGCCGGTGCCGTTGTATCGCTGCCATTCGTGATTCAGAACGGGCAAACCTTTATCCGTGAGACCTTCATTCAGGACGGCACGATCACCAATGCGAAAATTGGCGCATACATTCAGTCATCAAACTATGTCGTCGGTACCTTGGGATGGCGGATAGATAAGAACGGGACCATCGAGATAAACGGTGGGGTAGCAGGCCAGGGCAGGCTGGTTATTACAAATAACCGGATCATTTCGTATGACCAGTACGGTCGCCTGGCAGCCGTTATGGGGCAGAGAGTGTAATGCAGACATTTATCGCTGGAACCAGCTTTGATGCCATCAACTCGATGGCGGTCAACTATGTGATGGACGTTATCGACATCTCCGGATCGGGAAGCAGAACTTACCCGGCCGGGTGTACTTACCAGGCCAGCCTGATAATCGAAACGGCTGTTTCCGCGCTTCCCACCAATAACCCGTATCAGGTAACCGTGTCCGGGAATATCGTTTCATGGAGCGTGGCGACTCCGGTCCGACTGGTCGTGCTGGCTACGCCAAATACTGGTACCGACAGCAGCTATTTCGGCCAGTCGCTGTATTCATATGACGCCTATGGTAACAAGACGGTAAAGCTGGCTCCGGATTTCGTCCCGTTCTGTCTGGTTGACGTCATAGACGTGCCGCCCGGTGGCCAGCTTATTCAGACACGGATCCCTGTCAGCAATAAAATCGTCACGTTTCACCGGCTGCCAAACGCCGACGGGCGGTTATCGACATCCGTTTATTCGGTGGTGAATTCCGGTGGGTATCATGCATTCTCGTTCAATGCCTCCGGAATAAACCAAACCGGGTGCCGAATTTACGTTTTCTCAAACTATCTGGTGAACATCCCGGATTGGGGATTTTTCGTTTACCGGGACGGGACGCTGGTCTGGCACAGTAACTGCCTGCCGCTCAATATGGGGCTGATGACCGGCGATCTTGAATCGGCAACGCCACTGGCGGTGACACCAGGCGTGACATCCGTCGTCTTTATACCCGCGGATCCGGCATCGCCAAAAAGCGGCGGCTATCTGAACTCCAGTTGTTCTGCCGCCGGATATAAAAACGGGGTGTGGCAGGCGACGATAGCGAACGTGTTTTCAAGCCGCATAATCTCAGGACAAGAGGCCGATGCAGTAAAGCCATGGGCTATTCGTGGCTATGTCGGTTACATAGACTGCAGTATCTACGACCAGTACTACCCCTATGCGCTCGGGCTGGTTTAATCCGTCTTACACAACATTGCATATACAACCCGCTTCGGCGGGTTTTTTATTGCCCGGAGAAAATATGATCTATAACGCAGGTACAATCTCTTTCAATGGTAATTCTGTCACAGGCACGGGCACGAACTTCACCGCGCCGACCAGTCAGATCCGCATAGGGCAGACTTTGCTGGTGGCATCAAATCCGGTGCAGCTCGTTCAGATAACGGCCATTAACAGCGCCACTTCCCTGACCGTTACGCCTGCAGCATCACCGGCTGTTAGCGGCCAGCGTTACGGTATTCTGGTTACGGACAGCCTGTCAGTTGATGGCCTTGCCCAAAGCATCTCCCAGCTTATTAACGAATATGATGAAAATATCGGAGCCTGGGAGGCCTTTGCCACTACGAACGCCAACCAGAATGTAACAGTCACCATCAACGGCCAGAGCGTAATCATTCCTGCGATGGGTAAGTTGCTGCAAAAAGGGAGCAATGGCGCGCTGGCAGTTAAAGACGGCGGTACCGGTTCAAGTGATGCGGCAGGCGCTCGCACAAACCTCGGTTTAGGAAAAGCAGATGGTGTGACTTTCACGAACCTGGATCTGAGTCTTAAAGGGGGTAGCTCAGGCATCTTGACCCTGAACCAGTTAGCAACTGATTCAACCTTTTCCGGTGGGAGTCGGTTTTATCACGAAACTCAGTCAGGAGTTCACAAAACGACCATTCATACTTATTCAGCCGGTTATTCGAAAAATAATTATGTCCAAATATCGGAAGACGGAGATCTCACCGGAATTCGTAACTCTAACGGTCTGAACTTTTTTGCAGGAGAGCGTGGTTTTCGTGGTAATTGTCTTCAAACTGGATGGGGTGGGGAGGGAGATATTCTGAATGTTCCTTTCTTTGGAAATATAGTAAGAGGTAATGATGGCGGTTGGTCACCAATAGTATCAGGTGGTTCAAGTGCTACGGGCGGTTATCAGACTCATACCGCATTCGGAGCAATTGCAAATGGCGCTACTACATGGGCCAGTGCCGCTATAAAGATTTTAGGCGATAACATTTATCATAGAGCATTTATTTTCACACATAACGGTGACATTTCCACATGGGGGCAAGGAGCAAATTTAGAAGGGAATTATATATTTCAAAAAGCAGCTAATTCAGACCGAGATATAAAGCAAGACATTGAATATACAAAAGGCAAGGAAAGCTATGACCGTGTCATGAAATGGATGCCTACATCATTCAAATATAAAGGATCTGAAATTCAGCGATATGGTTTAATTGCTCAGGATCTAGCTAAAATCGATCTGGAATATGTTAAGTTGGTTCCTGGAAATCCCATTATCGAAACGGTAATGAAAAATAGTGATAAAGAAGAAGCAGAGATACCTACCTCAGTAATTGTTGATTATCAAGATGATACACTAGCTCTTGATACAAATGTTATGTTAGCTGACATGGCCTGCGCGATGGTATTCATGGGAAACAAGATTGAGGAAATGGAAGCCAAAATTGAAAGACTATTAAAGAAACAGTAGTTGATAAGAATTTTCTATCGCACACTTTTACAATGCAACGATACTTTTGAAAGTCAGTCTTTGAGGGAAACGTGTGCGATAGTTTACTTTTTTATTTTTCTTCCAGTTCTTTGACCCTGCGAAGTAATTGCTGCACTACCGGAACAAGATAAGCCGCCGCTGTTTCAGCAACATTAACAATCATGCCGTCCTCGATCATACCGCCTCCATCAACATCCATCAGCGGCGACCGTTCTATGAGTTCGGGGAACCGCTCATAAATATCCTGCGCCCGAAAACCCACTCTCATTGCATCGGGGGTCCACTTCAGTGAATAAACGATAGATTCCCACTCACTGATAAATGCAATCGCCTCCTGTTCAGTAATCACCCTTTTTTCATTTTTAACGCGAATATCAGAAACACCGGGGGTAAAGGTTCCTGCATGAGAAGTGATAGCACCGGAACCATTCTGGAATTTCCAGTATTTCGTATAATTATTTCCGTCAGTTGAAATCAAGGCTGGCCCTGAATTTGTTGCTGTTCCGTCAGCCCCAATGGAGTAACAGAAAGAGGTGTACATCGTCAGACCGTTGTGCATGGTTTTCGCAGTAACAGCTTTATTGTTATAAGAAACGTTAGATCCAGCATCCAGCGTAACGATTAACGCCTTATCAGGTACCCACTGATCACGCATGATCGTAGTCGTGAGGCCTGTTGCCGATGTAATGTCGGTATTCATTCCGGATGCGGCTAAACCGACATTTGAGAGATTGCTCTTCAAATACCATGCAGATAACTTCACCTGATTTTTTGGCAAAATTTATCGGGTGAAAAATATGCAAATTGGCTATGCCAGGGTATCAACAAATGACCAAAACACTGCTCTGCAGCGTCAGGCGCTTGAACGCGCAGGATGTGAACAGATTTTCGAAGATAAAATGAGCGGTACTGTTGCAAATCGGCCAGCACTGAAAAGGGTGCTCAAGGAGTTAAAAGAGGGCGATACGCTGGTGGTCTGGAAACTGGATCGGCTTGGTCGCAGTATGCGAAATCTGGTTTTATTGGTGGACGAACTGCGTCAGCGCGGAGTTCATTTTCGTAGCCTGACAGACAGCATTGACACGTCCAGCCCGATGGGACGCTTCATATTTCACATCATGTCTGCCCTGGCAGAAATGGAACGAGAGCTTATTGTTGAGAGAACCCGTGCCGGGCTGGCAGCGGCTCGCGCAAAGGGTCGAATCGGTGGACGTCGTCCGAAATTATCGCCAGAGCAATGGGCACAGGCCGGGAGGCTTATAGAGAACGGAGTGGACAGAAAACAGGTGGCCATCATCTATGACGTGGCCGTATGCACTTTGTACAAAAAATTTCCAGCTTCGAAACAGGTTTAGTTGCATGCAAAAAAAGCACAAAATTTAATTTACAATTGCCACAATTCCATGGGCGAGAAAAACTTACAAGCGAAGCGGTGAAGCTTTGTGCTGGTGGTATAACGTGAAACTCTTGCGTTACTTTCTGATTAAAACTACTGTATATAAAAACAGTAATTTAAAAGGAGGTAATTATGCAGCTACAACGCCTTATTTTTCCGGAGGTTCCGGTACATATTCCCATGTACGGGGATCTCGTTTCTGCAGGCTTCCCCAGCCCTGCAGCTGATTATATCGAGAGCGGCATCGATCTGGTGTCGCATCTTATTCCCCATCCTTCCTCAACCTACACACTGCGCGTCTCCGGTGATTCCATGATCGGCGCCGGTATTCTTGATGGCTCATTCCTTCTCGTCGACTTCAGCCTTACTCCCCAGCATAACGATATTGTCGTTGCCAATCTTGGAGGTGAATTCACCGTCAAAAGACTGGTGACGCACCCGGTGCCTCAACTGCTGGCTGAGAATCCGGCATACCCTCCGATCCCAATTTATGACGCCGACGGGTTAGACATCGCCGGCGTTGTCATTTCTGTCATCAACACGATGCACCGCAATGTTCGCCCTCGTTGATATGAACTCGTTTTATGCGAGTTGCGAAACTGCATTTCGCCCCGATCTGGCCGGGCGGCCCATCGTGGTTCTGAGCAACAATGACGGTTGTGTCATTGCCCGATCCGCCGAAGCTAAAAAGCTCGGCATAAAAATGGGCACGCCGTGGTTCCAGCTGCGCGAGACGCCTTTCCCGCAGCCGTTGCTCGCGTTCTCGAGTAATTACGAGCTCTATGGCGATATGTCGCAGCGCGTGATGACCACCCTCGAAGAAATATGCCCGCGCGTGGAGGTCTACTCCATCGATGAGGCCTTTTGTGACCTGACCGGCGTGCGTAACTGCCGCGACCTGGGTGATTTCGGGAGGGAGATCCGCGATACCGTCTGGCGCCATACGCGCCTGCGCTGCGGCGTCGGTATCGCCCAGACGAAGACGCTGGCCAAGCTGGCTAACTGGGCCGCGAAAGAGTATCCCCAGACCGGGGGCGTGGTCGATTTATCGAACGTCGAGCGCCAGCGCCGTTTGATGGCGCTGATGCCGGTTGAAGAAGTGTGGGGTGTCGGCAGGCGGATTGCCAAAAAGCTCGAAGCAATGGGGATCAGCAAAGCGATCCAGCTGGCGGACACGGATATTCGGTTTATCAGGAAACACTTCAACGTCGTGCTCGAACGAACGGTGCGGGAGCTGCGCGGCGAGTCCTGTCTGGAGCTGGAAGAATTTGCACCGGCGAAGCAGGAGATTGTCTGCTCCCGATCATTTGGAGAGCGGATCACCGGCTACGACGAAATGCGCCAGGCAATCTGCTCATATGCGGCCCGCGCGGCGGAAAAGTTGCGCAGCGAACGACAGTATTGCCGGTACATTTCGGCATTCGTGAAAACGTCGCCCTTTGCTTTGAACGAGCCTTACTACGGCAACAACGTCGGCACTAAACTGCTGACACCTACGCAGGATACCCGTGACATCATCGCGGCGGCCACGCGTTGCCTGGATGCAATATGGCGCGATGGCCACCGGTACCAGAAAGCGGGGATCATGCTGGGCGACTTTTTCAGCCAGGGCGTGGCGCAACTCAATCTGTTTGATGACAACGCGCCGCGGGCCGACAGCGACGCGCTGATGATGCTGATGGACAGGCTCAATAAACAGGGCAGGGGCACGCTATATTTTGCCGGACAGGGCGTCCAGCCGGCATGGCAGATGAAGAGGGAAATGCTGTCACCATGCTATACGACGAGGTGGACAGATTTGCCGGTCGTCAGGGCGCACTAGCTGTAAATCGTCGGGGATTTTTCCCCCATTATTCCCCAGTAATTCCCCAAGCAAATTTCAAGCATAAAAAAACCAGCCTTAAAAGGCTGGTTTTTCTGGAATTTTTGGTCAGCACGAGAGGATTGAATCTCCGCACCTTCCTAGTTGATGACTTAAGTTGCGGTCAAAGGATCGGGATATGTTTGTTTGTACATTGAGTCCAAATCCTCAATGAACTTCTTGGCTTGAATCAACGCTGCCTGAGCATCTACATCGCTAAAGTTTTCATCCAAATTATAATCGGCAGAGATTCGGTTTGTATGCATTTGTTTAAGTCTTGATCCAAGAGAGATAAGCCTCATCTTATCAAAGGGCTCATTACCTTTAAGCCAAGACTCTTTTAATAAATAGTCTCTGATACTTTGATGAGTATGCACGAAGATTGCTTTTTCGAGAATTCCTGAAACCTCATGGTAAGCGCCATAGTAAGCCCTCCCAATGGCATTTCTGTAACCAATCTCATCGCCTTGTTCAATACAACGTCCTGCAAACTCTATAAATTCTCTGCCTTTAATGCTCATTGAGCCTCCTCCTTCCTGCTTCTGTCACTTTTGAACCAAGAAGTGAATGGTTTTCCAAGGTATTTTTCATCAGCGAGAAGGTCTGAAAGCTCTGTATTTAATTCCGCAAGAAGATAGGGGTCTTCAGTTTCTGCACGAACAATGTATGCATTATCTTCTTCAGTGGAAACGAAGTAACTAGCGCCAACGCAGTTTACACCATGGCGGTTGGCAATCCCCTCAACTTCGTCGCAAAGAGTTTCAATCTCCCCAGACGTAAGAGTTGATGCCTTCTTAAACTCTTCAACTAAAGAAATCATTCTAGCGCCTTCATCCAGGTATTGCTGACGCTCTTCACCATCGTACAAAGCTAACAATTTAAGGTTATATTTTCGAATTAACCTAGTGTTACCGATAGTGAAAGCTGTGTTGCGTGCAACTCTTCTATGTTCAGAAGTGCAGTAGAGCTCTTCTAAACGGAATAGTTCTTGTCTATGCAATTTGTTATGGGCGCAAAAGCCGAGATATGCAAGGTAATTCGAGGCGATAAACTCACTTTCGGTTTTCAACGCTTTCTGAAAGCAGGACATTGCAGCATCAAAATCTTTGAGAGATGCCATGAGAAGCCCATTAAGGTATGAGCGCATGGGTTCGGCTTCATGGCCTATGGCTTTTTCAAATTTGTCAATTTCAGCCTGCGTAGGAATGGTATGAGACGAGATGTAGTCCCATAAGATGTTGTTAACCGCCTGTGAATCTACCTGCGCTTTAGGTTGCATGGATGCCTTTTTCTTTAGTAATCAATTGATTTTTATTAATTATTATTATTGATTCCACTTGCATGGGATGCAAATTGTACCATCGCCAATGCACTTGTCACGCTGAAAAGGGAAGCTAAGAAAATATTTACAATCTTAAGATCGTACTAATGTATGGGTGCAATAAATGAAATATCGGCAAATGCGCCGTGAACTTTAGGATGACAAAAAAGCCCGCACATGCGGGCTTTTTTGTCACTAGGGAGCCGCGGCTCCTTTGCGTATCCTTTTTGGTCACGTTACTGTCTGGTCAGAGTCCTACCGTGATACCTAACTTCCTGTTTTTAAAGGTGCTGTCCTTGCACTGTCCAATCATGATTGGTGGAGCTGGCGGGAGTTGAACCCGCGTCCGAAATTCCTACATCCTCGGTACTACATGCTTAGTCTGTCTTTACATTCACCTGCCAGCTGCGAACAGACACGCCACTGACAAACTAGCCTGATTAGTTTTAACGCTTCAACCCCAGGCAGGGCATCCACGCGATCTCTTTTGGGTTTGACCTCTCTTGATCCCCGTCCTAAGAGCGGAGGCTAGGGAGAGAGGGCTCTTAGCAGGTTATTAAGCTGCTAAAGCGTAGTTTTCGTCGTTTGCGACTATTTTTTTGCGGCTTTTTACGAGGCAAACCGCCCCTCGGCATGCACCTTGGGTTTCGCAAATCCCGTCGAATCCAGAATCAGCCCCAATGTGTTGAACTGAGTATAACAGATTTTTGACCCAGCACACCACTCCATAAGCCTGTCGGACGCTGGAGAAGCGCGTTCGCTCAAAGTGTGAACAGCACGGTAGTGACAGAGTGTAAGCAGCGCTTCATCCGTCTGAAGCGCTCCTGAATATTAAATAATAAATGATGGTAATTATCATAATAACAGGATACAGGATATATTCTAATTTACTTTTTAGCTTCACATTGCATTATTCAAATTCTAAGTAATCACTTGAGTGTTCATTTAAGTAGGGCTTAACCTTTATTTTAGTGATAAAGGATATATCCTGTTTCCCAAAAAAATATGTATGAATTTGTGATATTGGAATTTGCCTATTACGAAAAAGTGATTATATATTTTAAGCAGATGATTTTCGTATTTCTGCAATGGATGAAAAATCAAGCCCAGTAAAATCAACATTTTGCCTCATAAATTGCTCCAGAAACCATACCGAGCCCAATTCTGCCAGATAACTTTGGCTGCCATTGGCTTACCCAAAATAAATACGTCAGGTGCGTGACATAAGGCACTTGCTGCAAGAGGAATATAATATGGCGCCGAAAAATGGCCTTCCCGGATCCGTGGATATTATAAATCAAAAGACCGGCGATATCGTGATGGAATATCCGCAAAACGCCGATCGCGTCGTTAATCTCTCGCAGACAAGTATTGTGCGCGTAAATGCTTCTCCCGCCTCGGTAAACTTTTACGAGCGCGAAGGCAATGACCTGATCGTCCATATGAAAGATGGCTCTACGGTTCGCTATCAGCGCTTCTTTTTCCTTGATGAAAATGGTCTGCACAGTGAGCTGGTGTTCGAGGATGATCTCGGTGCGCACCACGCGGTGTTCCCGTTTGCCGCCGATGCCGGGCCAATGACCGCTGAAGCCATTGTCCCGGCGATGTCAGAGGTCGCAGTCGACTCGTTGATTGGCGCAGGCGGTATTTCAGCGCTGGCGGTACTGGGTGGGCTGGCTGCCGTGGGGGGGATTGTAGGTATTGCTGCCGCATCCGGTGGTAGTGGCGGTGGTGGGGATAACGACAATAACAATGGCGGCACCACTCCACCGGATGGCGGCGGTACGACTCCCCCTGATGGCGGCGGCACCACTCCGCCGGACGGTGGCGGTACGACTCCCCCTGATGGCGGCGGCACCACTCCGCCGGACGGCGGCGGTACGACTCCCCCTGACGGCGGCGGTACCACACCTCCTGACGGCGGCGGTAGCACGCCAGGAACCTCAACCCTGACGGTTGAACCTCTGACAGAGGATAACCTGCTCAATCAGCTACTGGTGGCGCGCAATCAGATGCTGAGCGGTTCGACCGAGGCGGCGAACGCCGGTAGTGTCATTACCATCATGTGGGACGACAACGTCTGGACCACGACCGTTAATCCCGACGGCTCATGGGCATTTATGTTCCCGCCGGAAGTGCTGCAAAGCCTGTCGCAGGGGCCGAGCACGCTGCGCGTAAGACTGCTGGATTTCCGCGGACGCACCGTTGAAACTTCAATGGATGTGATGGTGGATACTGTTCCGCCTGTGCTGGACACGGTGCCGTTCGTACCGAACCAGGTATTTGACAGTTCCCAGCTTGGCGGGGATAAAATCCTGCGCGGCTATGCAGAGGCTGCTGATGAAGGCAGCACCGTTTTAATTACCCTTAATGGTAAAAATTACTTCGCCATCGTCGACAGTAACGGCAACTGGCAAACGACTATCCCGCTTACGGATCTTCAGGCGCTGAGCGATGGCGAAAGCTACACCATCAGCTACGAAATCACCGATCTGGCGGGTAACATTACCACCGGCAGCAGTGATTTTACGGTTAACCTCACCGCGCCGGCAATCAGCGTTAACCCGCTCACCGGCGATGATGTGCTTAACAGCGCGGAGATCCAGCTGGATCAAACGCTCTCCGGCAATACGCAAAATATCGCCGCCGGGCAGACGGTGACTATCACCCTGGGCGGACAAACCTGGTATGCGGTGGTGCAGGGCGACGGCAGCTGGAGCGTCACGCTGCCATCAGGCGATCTGCTGGCGCTTGCCAATGGCAGCAATACCATCACCGTCAGCGTGGTGGATAAAAATAATCAGACTATCACCAGCAACCATCCGATCACGGTCGACAGCGCGCAGACCGGCATCGCCATCGCTATTGTCTCCACCGATGACTACCTGAATGCGGCGGAAGTGACCCAGCCGCTGGAAGTGCGCGGCGTCACCACGGTATTTGGTCCGGCGGTGTCGGTGCTGGTGGAGTTCAACGGCAAAGTTTACGACGCCGTGGTGGATAACGCCGGTAACTGGAGCGCGGTGATCCCCGCCGAAGATCTGGCGGAGCTGAAAGACGGCCCGCGTGAAATCACCGCCACCGTTACGCTCGGCACGCAGACTGCCTCTGATGAACATATTCTGAACGTGGCGGTTAACCATGTTCCGCAACCCTCGCTGAACACGCCTTTTGCTGACGGTATACTGAGCGCAGGCGAGCGGGATGTGGCGCAGACCATTGCGGGCAATACCGGCATCAGCGGGCCGGGGCAGAAAGTCTCGGTGCTGCTTGGCGGAAAAACCTACACCGCCACCGTCGACAGCGACGGCAACTGGGCGATCACCGTGCCGCCTGCCGATCTGCAAACCCTGCCGCAGGGAACGGTATCGATGACGGTCAACGCGTCGGATGCGGCGGGCAATACCGCAACGCTGCCGGGCAGCGCCATTGTCGATACCCTGGCGCCGGATCTGGCGGTGCTGCCGGTTGCCGGTAGCGGACGTCTGGGCCTCGAAGATATGAATACTGCACAGGTGCTGAGCGGTATCTCATCGGTGGAGGAAGCCGGGCGTCCGGTTACCGTGGTGCTGAACAATAAAACCTACACCACAACGGTGGGCAGCGACGGCAACTGGCGGACGGCGCGAATTTAGCGACTGTCACCCTGACGGACGCCGCCGGTAACCCACACGTTATTGAGCAGACCATCAACGTCAAAACCACGCCGCCGACCGCCACCGTCACCTCCTTTGCCGGTAATAACGGGCTGGACGCGGCAGAAATCAAAACTGACCAGTTACTGCGCGGTACCACGACCGATGCCGAGTCGGGCAGCCGGGTAGTGGTGACGCTGGGCGGTAATACGTACCAGTCTGTGGTGGCCAGCGACGGTAGCTGGACGGTACTGATCCCGTCCGGCACGCTCTATCAGCTGACGCCGGGGGAAAACCCGGTGCAGATCAGCGTCACCGATATTTACGGCCAGACAACGAACAGCATCTATCCGGTGACGGTGGACAGCGCCCCGACGGCGGTGGCGATCAGCATCATCTCCGGCAATGACTATATTGGCGTGCAGGAAGCAGCGGGCGTGGTGACCATCAACGGCACCAGCGCCGGTCTGCCGCTCAACACCGAGGTGCAGGTGCAGGTGAACGGCGTGACCTATCCTGGTTTTGTCGATGCTAACGGCAACTGGAGCATTACGCTGGCCCCGGGCACGCTGTCCGGCTCGGCGGATGGCCCGCTGACCATCACGGCGACCGCCGTGGTTAACGGCGTGACGGTGAGCGATACCCATACGGTTAATCTCATCCTCAATGCGCTGCCGCAGGCAAACACTGACCCGCTGTTTGGCGATGGTGTGCTGAACGGCGCGGAAATTCAGCAGAACCAGACCCTGACCGGGGAAACCGGCGTCACCGGGCCGGGGCAGACGGTCAGCGTGAATCTTGGCGGTAATACCTTTACCGGCACGGCCAATGAGAACGGGCAGTGGAGCGTGACCATTCCGTCCGGCGCGCTGGACAGCTTAACCAATACCGATTCGCCGCTGCCGGTGACGGTAACGGTGACTGATATTGCCGGTAACACCGCCACCAGCACGCCGATCAACGTCAACATTGATGTTGAACCGCCGGTGCTGAGTTTTGATCCTTTTGCCACTAACGACACGCTTAACCTGGCGGAAGCGGGCGCGACCCAGACGCTCTCCGGCGTCGCCAGCGGCGCGGGCGCAGACCAGCCGGTCACCGTTGTGCTTAACGGCCAGACTTACACCACCACGACAGGCGCGAACGGCGTATGGTCTGTCGATATTCCGTCTTCGGCGCTACAGGCGCTGCCGGACGGGCAGGCGACCTTTACCGTTACCGTGACGGATGCGGCGCAAAACAGCACCACCGCCAGCCATAACATCAGCGTGCGCATCGATCCGCAGAAACAGCCGCTGCTTACCGTGGATCCGGTCGCCGGGGATAACGTGATTGACGCCGCCGAACGCGGCGAAGCCATCACCCTGACCGGTAAAGTGCTGAACGTTGAAGCAGGCCAGACGGTGACCGTCACCCAGGGCGGCTCCAGCTGGACCGGCACCGTGGGCGCCGATGGCAGCTGGCAGGTCACTATTCCGCCGGGCGAACTGGCCGGTCTGCTTGACGGTGACTATGCGCTGAGCGTACAGGTCAGCGATACGGCGGGTAACAGCACCAGCGCCACCCGTCCGTTTACCGTTGACACCACTGTCAGCGCGATCTCCATTGCGCCGCTCACCGGCGACGATCGGGTGAGCCTCAGCGATATTAATAACGCCAGTGGCCTGGTGGTCAGCGGCAGCTCCGTCGGACTGGCGGAAGGAACGCCGATCACGGTGACGCTGAACGGCAAGCTATACGCGGGCGCCGTTGGCGCAGGCGGGGCGTGGAGCGTGACCGTCCCGGCAGAGGAGGCGCGCGCCATCAGCGATGGCACCGCCACCCTCACCGTATCGGCCCAGGACGGCAGCGGCGATGTCGTGAGTAACAGTCATCAGTTCACTATTGTCACCACCACCCTGCCGACCGTCTCCATGAATCAGCCCTTTACCGACGGTATTGTGAACAGCAGCGAGGCGCTGACGGGCGGCACGCTGAGCGGTACGACCGGCGTCAGCGGCGCAGGTCAGCTGGTACAGGTACAGATCGGCTCCGGCGCTCAGGCGCAGACGCTGACGGCCACCGTCGATGCCAGCGGCAACTGGTCGGTGAACGTCCCTTCCACCTTGCTGAACAGTTTAACCGACGGCACCGTGCCGGTGGTGATCACCGCTACGGATGGCGTGGGTAACGCGGCGGTGCTGGAAAGCAGCATCCTGGTGGACAAAACGCCGCCGGTACTCACCCTGGGCGATGTGGCGGGCGACGGCACGGTGAATGCCGCCGAAGCGGCAGGACCGATAGTGCTGACCGGCACCGCCACGCCTTACGATCCGGCGCAGCCGCAAACCGTCGTCGTGCAGATTAACGGCCAGACCTATAATGCCCTGATCCAGGCCAACGGCGACTGGAGCGTGACGCTGCCTGCCGGGGCGCTGAGCGGCATCCCGGATGGCCCGGTAAGCATGACGGTCATCGCGACTGACAGCGCAGGGAACAGTGCCACCATCAAAGAGAGCTTTACCCTCGACGCCTCGCCGGTGAATGCGCCGCAGGTCACCATGAACAGTATCTCAACGGATAACTATGTTAATGCCAGCGAAGCCGGTTCGCCGCTGGTGGTGTCCGGCTCGACGGTGAATGTGGAACAGGGGCAGATCGTTACCGTTACGCTGAATGGCGTTGACTATCCGGCCACCGTGCAGGCCGACGGCAGCTGGAGCGTGGCTGTTCCGGCGACTGACCTGGCGGCGGTGCAGGACGGCGTGCAGCCGATCCGCGTGACCGTCACCGATGCGGCGGGCAACGTCGACGACGCCACGCAGAACGTTACCTTTATCACCCAGCCAGGCAGCCAGCCGACGCTCAGTATCGACAGCGTGGCGGGGGATAACGTTATCAGCGATCCGGAAAGCAGCGGCGCAGTTGCCATTACCGGCGTCTCCACCAATCTGGCGCAGGGCACACTGGTGACGGTGACGCTGGCGCCGGGCGGAGGCAGCTATACCGCCAGCATTGGCGCGGACGGCAGATGGTCGGTGCAGGTGCCCGCCAGCGTGGTCAGCGGGCTGGCGGATCAGACTTATACGGTCACCGCCACCGCCAGCGATGCGGCCAGCAACCCGGCAACCAGCACGCAGCAGGTGCGTGTCGATACCGTCGGGCCGGACATCAATCTGGATCCCAGCTTCCTGTCCGATGGGCTGGTTAACATCAGTGAATCCGCCGTCGCCCAGACCCTGAGCGGCACCACCACGCCAGGCTCCATCGTATCGCTGACGATCAACGGTACCCCTGTCGAAACCCGGGCCGATCAGCTGGGTCAATGGAGCATTGTCATTCCGGCAGAGGAGTTGCAGGCGCTGCCGCAGGGCCCGTCCACGCTGACCCTTACCGCCACGGATCCGGACGGCAACGTTTCCAGCACGCCGCTGCCGATTAATGTGGGCAACACGACGCTGCCTGCCATCACCATCGGCAATACGCTGATGCTGACCGATGGCATGATAAACACCGCAGAAGCGACCGATGTGGGGCAGATCACCGGTACCTCAACGGGGTTGCCTGCCGGGGCGACGATCACGCTGTTTATTGGTACCGTGCAGATTGGTACTGCCTCGGTTGGCAGTGATGGCAACTGGACGGCGACCATCGCGCCGGGCACCTTTAACCAGTTTGCTAACGGTCCGTACACCATTACTGCCAGCGCCGCCGATGCCTATGCTAACCCGGCCAGCGGCAATCTGGGGATCGAAGTGGTGCGCGCGGCCCCGGATGCGACGCTGCCTGCGACGCTCTTTACTGACGGCATCATCAATCAGCTGGAAGCCAGCACCGGGCAGATCCTTACCGGCACCACCGGCCTCACCGGCGGCGGGCAGACCGTGGCGATCACCATTACCGGCAATGGCCTGACCGATCCGATCACGGTTAACGGCGCCGTGGATAATAACGGTAACTGGACGGTACAGCTGCCATCGACGGTCTTAACCGGGCTGAGCGACGGCGCTTACTCCCTGGCGGTGACCGTAACGGATAAAGCCGGCAACAGCGACACCAGCCCGGCTCAGGACTTTGACGTCCGCGCGGGTGTGCTGCCGACGCCGACGCTGGATACGGCCTTCGGTAATGGCGTGCTGATCAGCAGTGAAGTGGCAGACAGTACGCTCACCGGCACCACCGGGCTGGATAAAGCCAGTATTCAGACCATCCAGGTCAGTATTAATAACGGTCCCTTTATCACCATCACCGACGCGAATATAGGCGCGAACGGCGAGTGGACCCTGCCAGTCAGCGCCGGGACGCTGGGCACATTGCCGGACGGCACCATTCCGGTGAAAATCATCGTCACCGATACGGCGGGCAATATCGTGAACGGCGACGGTAACTTCCAGGCCGTGATCAATAATGTGCCGGAGGTGACGCTGGGCACGCTCTTTACCGATGGCGTGCTGAATAATTCGGAAGCGGCTGCAGGCCAGGTGCTGACCGGCAACACCGGGGTCATTGGTGCAGGGCAGACGGTCACCGTCACCCTGAACGGCGTGCCTTACAATACCGGCGCGACTGTGGATGCAAACGGCCAGTGGAGCGTTACCCTGCCGCCGTCGGCGTTAACCGGCTTAACCAACGGCCAGACGCAGACCGTGGTGGTGACGGTGAGCGATGCCTATGGCAACGTGGATTCCGCCACCCAGACCTTTGTGCCGCAGCTGGCATTGCCGACACCGGGCGTGACTAACCTGTTCGGCGGCGATGAGACGCTGAATATCAGCGAGGCGGCAGGCCCGCTGACGCTGACCGGCAGCACGGGTCTGAGCGGCGGCAATCAGTTTGTCACCGTGACCATTGATGTTGACGGCGTCACCTATGTGGCTGATGTCGATCCCGCGGGGCAGTGGACGGTGTCGCTGCCGGCTGGCACCCTGCAGGGGCTGGATCCGGCGACGGCGCACACTATCGTCGTGCGTGCCGAAGATCAGTACGGTAACGTGCAGACCGCCCAGGTGCCATTTGACGTCGCCTTTACCGCGCCGACCGTGACGGTGAACACGCCGATCTTTGGCGATAATTATCTCAACATCAGCGAATCCACCGCGCCGGCCAGCCTGTCAGGCACCTTTACTTCAAGGGATCCGGCGGCCACCACGGTACAGGTCACCATCGGCGGCAAAATCTTTGACGCCACCGTCGATCCGCTGACCAATACCTGGACGCTGGCGCTGGACAGCGACAGCTGGATCGGTGTCGATCGCGGTCAGCAGAGCGTGATCGTCACCATCACTGACGATGCCCGGAATACCGGCAGCACCAGCACGCCGGTGGTGATCGCCCTTAACCAGCCGACCATTTCAGTGAACGCGCCGTTCGGCAACAGCGATCTCGACTGGACGGAAAGCCAGCAGCTGCAAACCCTCACCGGTACCACCAGCAATGTGGAGGTGGGGCGCACCATCACCGTGACGCTGGGGGGACAGACCTTTACCACCACCGTACAGCCGGGCAATACCTGGGCGCTACAGCTCACTCCGTTGCAGATGGCGACGCTCGCCAACGGCAGTACGACCCTTGAGGCAACGGTGCAGGATATCGCAGGCAACCCGGCCACCACCGGGCCGGTGGGCGTCACCATTGATACCGTACCGCCAGCCTTCAGCGTGACGGTCAACCCGGTGGCGGGCGATAACATTATCAACGCCAGCGAGTTCAGCGCCGGGCCTGCGATCACGGTCAACGGCCAGAGCAATGGGTACCCGGCAGGTACGCTGCTTAACATCACCGTAAATGGCGTGCTGGTGGGAACGGCAACGGTGGACGGCAACAACACCTGGACGACCAGCGTGCCGGTCAGCGCCTTCCCGGACCAGACGAGCTATACCATTGAAGCCACCAGTCAGGCTGCGCCGAACTCCACCTCCTCGGTGGTGGTGCAGGTGGATACGCTCGCCCCGACGCTGACCCTGAATCCGGTGTCCGGTGACGATATTATTAACGCCGCCGAAAGCGGTCAGCCATTGACGCTGGGCGGTACTGCCAGCCTGTCGGAAGCCGGGCGCACGGTGTCGGTGACCCTCAACGGCAAGACTTACTATGCGGTTGTAGGATCGGACGGCAACTGGTCAACGGTGGTGCCGCAGGCGGATGTCGCCGCGCTGCCGTCGGGCAGTACGCCGGTGACGGCGCAGCTAAGCGATGTCGCAGGCAACCCGGCGGTGGACGGCAGGATCATCAGCGTGCAACGCGATGAGCCGCTGCTGGAGGTCAACGCGCTCAGCGTGCCGGCGGTGCTGAATACCGTGGAAGCCGCCACCGGTATGCTGGTGGCGGGACGCGGCGAGCCGGGGAACACTGTAACAGTGACGCTCGGGCCGCTCAGCTGGAGCAGTACGGTCGACAGTAACGGTAACTGGAGCCATACCTTCCCGGAACTGGAGCTGCGCACGCTGACCGACGGGGCTCAGGTGATTAACATCACCTCCACCGACGCGGCGGGTAATACGTCCAGTAACAATGTCGGGCTGAACGTCGCCCTCAACCAGGGCCTTGGCGTTGTGGTCAACGATGTCTTTGGCATCGATGGCGTGCTGAACGTGGCGGAATCGCTGATCACGCAGCTGGTGACCGGGCAAGTAAGCGGCGATTATCGCGGCGCGACGGTGAAAGTGACCATCGCCGGGGTGAGCGCCACTATCCCGACCACCACGGTGGGCGCCGATGGCAAATTCAGCATCCAGTTGCCGCCCGATCTGTGGACCGGGCTGACGCAGCAAACCCTGCAATTGCAGGTGGATGTCACCGATATTTACGGTAACTCCACTAATCAGATCATCAACGTCGGCACGGCGCTGACCGATCTGCCGGTGATCGGCGATATTACGGTGGCGGCAGATAACATCATCAACCTGGTCGACAGTACCACCAGCCAGGTGGTGTCGCTGGGGCTGAATAATGCGGCCAACGTCGCGGGCGTGGTGGTCACCATTGCCGGACGTACCATTCAGGGAACGCAGGATGCGCTGGGGAACTGGATCGCCACGCTGCCGCCATCGTTACTCGGCGCGCTGCCGGACGGTACCGTAGGCCTTGCGGTCAGCGTAACGGATAAATTCGGCAACGTAGTGAATGGCAGTACCGATCTGACGGTGGCGGTAAAAGCACAGCCTTCTATTGTGCTCGATCCGCTGTTTGGCGACGGTATGCTGAGCATTCCGGAACTGTTAAGCGGGGTGATCAGCGGTACGGCGACCGGGCTGAATGGCCGCACCCTGAGCATCAAAGTCGGCGATACCACTGCATTCACGACCAATGTGGACGGCAACGGGAAATGGTCCGTTGCCCTGCCGGAGGCGGTGCAGGCAGCGCTTCAGGGGCTGGGCACCGGCAACGTGGCGGTAAGCGTGCAGGCGACGGATCAGTACGGTAACAATGCGGCCGTGGGCGCAAACGTGGCGCTGGATCTGCTCGCGCCGGTGCTGAATGCCGTCACCCTGTTTGGCGACGGGCTGCTGAACGCCGCCGATGCGCTGCTGACGCAGACCATTACCGGTAGCGTCGCGCAGGCCCCGGTCGGTTCCACGGTGAGCGTGCAGATCGGTACCAAAACCTTCGCCGGTGTGCTGGCGGGTAACGGTACCTTCAGCATTAATGTCAGCCCGGCGGATTTAGCTTCGCTGGCGGACGGCGTGCTGACGCCTGTGATCACCATTCAGACGCCGGACGGCAATACCACCACCACCAATGGCCCGGCCATCAAAGTGGGGCTGACCGGTCTGCCGACGGTGAGCGTCAACACAGGCACGCTGTTTGGCGGCGACGGTTATCTGAGCCGGGCGGAAGCGGATGCAGGCCAGATCATCAGCGGCGTCACCAGTCTCGCCAGCGGCACGGTGACCGTGCGCGTCGGCACTGCCACGCTGACGGGCACCATCAACAACGGTACCTGGTCGGTGAACGTTCCGCCATCTGTATTGCAGGGACTGGCGGACGGTAACGTCACCGTTAGCGCCAGCGTGCGTGATGATGTTGGAAACCCTGGCTCCAGCTCGCAACTGATTAACGCCGTGATCAACGCGCTGCCTTCTGTCAGCCTCAATACGCCGTTCGGCGACGGGAATCTGAGCCTCTCGGATCTGCTGGGCGCGCAGGTGCTTAACGGTACCACCACTAACCTGGCGGCAGGCACTGCCCTGACTGTCACCCTCGGCGGCCTGACCTTCAACACCACCGTCGGCAGTGATGGCTCCTGGCGTTTACCGCTGCCGACCGCCACCCTGCAGGGGCTGACGGACGGTACGTTATCCGTGGGCGTCACCGCGCGGGATGTGGCGGGTAACGTCGCCACCGATACCAAAAATCTGCTGGTAGCCATCCAGCAGGCGCCGACGCTGGTGATCAACTCACTGTTTGGCGACGGTGGTCTGAACGCGACGGATATTCTCAGCGCCCAGACCATTACCGGCTCGGCGACCAATGCGGTCGGCTCGCTGGTGAACGTGACGCTCGGCAACAAGGTTTACCAGGCGCTGGTGGGATCCGACGGCAACTGGTCGGTCTCGGTGCCGAAAGCCGATCTCAGCGCGTTGCTCGACGGCACCTTGTCGGTTAACGCCTCGCTTACCAACCCGGCGGGCAACGTCGCGGGCACCAGCGGGCTGCTGAACGTGATCACCCACAGCCTGCCGTCTATTTCGCTGACCTCGCTGTTCGGCAACGATGGCTTCCTGAACGTGGCGGAGTCGAACGGTACGCAGACCATTTCCGGGCGCATTAACGGTGGCATCACCGACGGCTCGCGCGTGGTGGTGTCGCTGGGCGGCACCAGTTATAACGCCACCGTGAACCCGGACGGCAGCTGGTCGTTACCGGTCAGCAGCACGGTGCTGAAAGGGTTGACCGGTGGCGCGCTGAAAGTGGGTGTGTCGGTCATTGATAAAGTCGGCAACACCAACAGCACCAGCACGGATGTGACCGTCAAACTTACCACGCCGGAGCTGACCTGGAACCCGCTGGCAACCCTGAACCCGCTGACGCTGCTGACCAAAGGGTTAACGTTAAGCGGCGGTTCGCGCAATCTGGGGGCAAATGCCGTGGTGCATCTGTCGCTGCTCAACGGCACGGTAAGCACCACCGCGATAACGGACGCCAACGGCAACTGGTCCACCACACTGAGCCTCGGTCTGAACATCCTGAACCTGTTGTCGCTCACCAGCGTGGTTAACCTGTACGCCACCGATGCCGCTGGCAACACCGGCTATCTGAACGTCGGCCTGGGCGGGAATATCATCTCCACCACGCCGCCTGCCACTCTGATGGCGCTGGCGACGGATGACTCCAGCTTCGTGCTGCATTCAGACAGTATCAACACCGTACAGGAGACTGACAGCGCACCGGCCAGCACCCTGACCGCACGCGCTACCGCGACGGCTGCCACTACCGAAAGTGATAGTACGCTCAACCAGACGGAGGAGGCGGCCTACACTATTGGAGGCGTCAGCATCACCCTGGCGGACGGCACCGAAGCCAGCGGCGATAGCGTGCAGGGCAGCGAGGGCAATGACACCATTCACCTTGCGACCCTGGGCTTTGTGGAGATCGACGGCGGGGCAGGCACCGATACCCTGGTGCTCGACGGCGTGGATCTGGTACTTAACCTGATCGACGCCGCCACCCGTGTGCACAATATCGAGATCATCGATCTGGGCAAATCGGGCACCAACAGCATCACGCTGGATCTGAACGAGGCGCTGACGGTGACCGATAAACCGGAAGATGACCTGATCATCAAGGGGAGTAAAGGCGACAGCGTGAATCTGGTGCATGGCAACAGCGACATCTGGGCGATCAGCGGCCAGCGGGAGGTGGATGGTATGCAGTTCGACATCTACCACAACAGTTCACAAAGCAACACCTTAGGCGATGTACTGGTGCAGCAGGGTCTGCACGTCAATATGGTCTGATGACCGGATCGCAGCCTCAGGGACGAGGCGAGGGAACGTAAAATATCACCACGGGCAGCCAAAGGTGGGATCATGAAATTAGCGACGATAGGGCTGTTGCTGCTGGCAGTGCCCGGAACAGCGATACTGCCAGCCTGGGCTGAGGAGTATCAGTGGCAGACCGCGCCCGGCGAGCAATTCCAGGCGCAGCTGACCATCAAAGAGGCTATTTTGCGCGCCTTCGCCCGCAATCCAAAAATTGCTCAGGCGGCGGCGCAAATCCAGGTGGGAAAAGCCAATCTTTCCGAAGCGGAAAGCGCATGGTTTCCACAGGTGTCTTTACAGGGGAACGTCGGACGTTCGCACCGTACCGATTCGGCGGGCTCGCTGAGCAGTAATGGCGCGGGGGGCGTCAGCTTAAAACAGCTGATTTACGACTTTGGTAAAACCGGCGGCAGCATTGACGAGCAGCATGAGCTGTCGGATGCCTACCGTTACGATCTCTACAATGCGCTTAATGAAGTCGGCATGGAGACGCTGCAAACTTACTTGCAGGTTAAGCGTCATCAGGCGCTGGCGGACGCGGCGCGTAAAAATATCGCCTCACTGAAGGCGGTGCAGGAGATGGCGGATCTGCGCGCCCAGGCCGGGCTGAGCTCGCAGTCTGACGTCTTACAGGCGCAGACGCGCATCGCCGGGCTGAACGCCACGCTCGCACAGTACGAAGCCCAGACCCGCTCCGCGCAGGCTGCCCTGAGCGTGCTGACCGGCGTGGTGTCGGATACGCTGCCGGATCTGCCTGACGATCTGATGAAACAAAAAATTACCCTCAAATCGCTGCCGTACGAGCGCAGCAATGCCGTGCGCAGCGCCCAGTCGAAACAGCTGGCGGCGGAACAGCGCATCCGTCAGGTGCAGGCCCAGCACTGGCCGACGGTGTCGGTACAGGCGGGACGAACCCGTTATCAGAACGAAAACAGCAGCTACTGGGATGATCAGGTGCAGCTTGTCGTGGACGCGCCCCTCTATCAGGGCGGTGCGGTCAGCGCGCGGGTGGATGCGGCAGAAGGCGACCGCGCCAACGCCCGCGCCCAGGTGGAGGCCAGCAAACTGGAGATGAATCAGCGCGCCGCCACCGCCTGGGCGGATCTCACCGGGGCGCAGCAGCGCCAGCGGGCAGGGGACGCGCAGTTTATCAGCGCCGATCGCGCCCGCGAGGTGTACCGCGATGAGTATCGTCTCAGCAAGCGCAGCCTCAACGATCTTCTGAGTATTGAACAGGATGTCTTTCAGGCAGACACGGCCTCGATCACTGCGCGCTATGACGCCTGGGACGCCGCCGTCCGTTATGCCGGCGCCGCAGATAATCTGCTGGATATGCTGGGCATTGAACGCAGCCGCACTATTGGCGATACCCTGCCTTCACTTTAAGGAGCAGTAATGCAAGAGCCTGATACCGAAAGCTGGATCAATGTCATGGTGCGCGCGGCGGGTCGATTCGGCCTGCCTGCCGATGCCCCCGCGGTGCGCCAGCAAATGCGCTGGTTTGAAGCGCTGCCGCAGAGCGCCCGGCTGGAGCGCTTAAGCGGCCTGATGGGGCTACAGGTGCGCACGGTGCCGCTGGAGCGTATGCGCTGGAACGCGCAAAACCTGCCGGTGATCGTCCAGCTGGAGTCCGGGGAGTTGATGCTGCTGGAGTCTATTGACGCCGACGGGCTGGCGACCTACTGGTTGTCGGAAGGGGGCGATCTGGTGCGCGAAGAGCCGCTGGAAACGCTGCTCACCCGCGTCAGGCCGGAGGTGGTGATGCTGGGCATTGCCGCCCGTGGCCGCGATGCGCGCATTGATGATTTCACCAAACCCTGGGAAGCGCACTGGTTCTGGCGGCACTTTCGCCACAGCGGACGCAAGCTGTCGGAGATCGCGCTCGCCTCACTGCTCGGCAACGTGCTGGCGCTGGCGGGGATTTTATTCTCTATGCAGGTGTACGACCGGGTGATCCCGGCCCAGTCGATCCCCACGCTGTGGGTGCTGTTTATCGGCGTGCTGTTCGCCGCCCTGCTGGAGTTTTTTATTCGTCTCGCCCGTACCCATGTGTCGGACATTATGGGTAAGCATATCGATCTCAACGTCTCGTCGCTGTTTTTTGCCCGCGCGCTGGCGATCAAAAACGATGCCCGTCCGAAATCCACCGGTTCGTTTATTTCCCAGCTGCGTGAAATCGATCAGGTGCGCGAGCTGCTGACCTCCACCACCGTCGGCGCGGCGATGGACATTCCGTTCGTGCTGCTGTTCCTCGGCATTATGACGCTGGTGGGCGGCCCGCTGGTGGCGATCCCGCTGATCGCTATTCCGCTGATCGTGATCCCCGGCATCCTGGTGCAGTGGCCAATGGCGAAACTGGCCAAAGAGGGGATGCGCGAAAGCGCCATTCGTAACGCGGTGCTGGTAGAGTCCATCGAAGGGGTGGAAGACATCAAAGCGCTCCAGGCGGAACCCTATTTCCAGCGCCAGTGGGAACACACTCATGCGGTAGGCGCGGGGATCGGCATGAAGCAGCGCGTATGGGGCGCGCGGCTCAGCGGATGGGCCTCCACCGTGCAGCAAATTACCTACGCCGGGATGCTGGTGTTCGGCTGCTATCTGGTGATGGAAGGCAGTATCACCACCGGGACGCTGGTGGCCTGTAGTTTGCTGTCGTCGCGTACCATCGCGCCGCTGATGCAGCTCACTATGGTGTTCTCCCGCTGGCAGCACGCCAAAACGGCGATGAACGGCCTGAACGATCTGCTGAAAAAACCGCTGGATAAAACCGCGGGGGAAAAAATGGCGCACTGCCCGGTGCTGGCAGGCCATTTCCAGATGCAGCAGGTGCAGTACAGCTACGATGTGGAAAAGGGCGAGCAGGCGGTGCAGATCCCGGAACTTACGATCAAGCCCGGCGAGCGCGTGGCGATCCTCGGCAAAACCGGCGCCGGAAAATCCACCCTGCTGAAACTGCTCTCCGGTCAGGCGCAGGCCAGTAAGGGCAAAGTGATCATTGATGGCGTGGATATGGCGCATATCGATCCTGGCGATGTACGTCGCCAGCTGGGGTACCTTTCCCAGGATTCGCGGCTGTTTTTTGGCACGCTGCGACAAAACCTGATGCTCGGCCATCCCCACGCCACCGAAGCGGAGCTGATCCAGGCGCTGCGCATCAGCGGGGCGATCGGCATGGTGCAGCAGGATGCCGCCAGCCTCGACAGGTTAATTAACGAGGGCGGGCGCGGGCTGTCCGGCGGGCAGCGGCAGATGGTGCTGTTAAGCCGCCTGATCGTGCGCAATCCGCAGATTGTGCTGATGGATGAGCCCACCGCGTCGATGGATGAGCAACTGGAGGCCTGGGTGATCCGCCAGCTCTCCCAGTGGCTGACCGGGCGCACGCTGGTACTGGTGACGCACCGTCCGGCGCTGCTCAATCTGGTGGACCGCATTGTGGTAATGGAGAACGGCAAAATCGTTGCCGACGGGCCGCGCGATACGCTGATCAAGCAGGCGGTGCGCAACAGCAGCGTCTCGTCAGTCGCATAAGGAGAACGCCATGAGTCAATTAAGTATGCAGGACGATCTGGCGCGCCAGGGCCGCTTTTACTCCTCGGTGATCTGGCTGACGCTGATCGGTCTGCTGTTTTTTGTCGTCTGGGCCTGGTGGGCGGTGCTGGATGAAGTGACGGTCGGCACCGGCAAGATCACCCCCTCCAGCCACGCGCAGGTGATCGACAGCCTCGACGGCGGCATTGTCAGCGGCCTGCTGGTGAAAGAGGGGGATATTGTCGAACGCGGGCAGCTGCTGGCGCGCCTCGATCCTACCCGTTTTCAGTCGAACTACGGCGAGGCGGCGTCACGGGTGCGCACGCTGCGCGCCTCCAGCGAGCGTCTGCGTTCCGAACTGACCGGCGAGCCGCTGCGCTTTAGCGCCGAGTCAATGCGCGAGCCGGACCTGGTGGCCCGTGAGCGGCAGCTGTATGAGTCGCGGCGGCGAAACCTCAATGAGACGGTAGCGAATCTGCAAAAAACCTATCAGCTGGTGATGTCGGAGCTGCGTCTGACGCAGCCGCTGGTGGCCAAAGGGGCGGCGAGCCAGGTGGAGGTGATCCGCCTGCAACGGCAGGCCGCCGAGTTGCAGGGCAAAATCGACGATGCCCGTAACCAGTTTGCGGTGCGCGCCCGCGAGGAGCAGGTGAAAAACAATGCCGATCTGGACGCGCAGATCCAGGTAATGTCCGGTAAAGCGGACCAGGTGGATCGCGCCTCGCTGTTTTCGCCGGTGCGCGGCATCGTGAAAGACATTCAGGTGACCACCGTCGGCGGCGTGCTGCAACCGGGCGGCAAGCTGATGGAGATCGTGCCGTTAGAAGATCAGCTGTTAGTTGAGACGCGCATCAATCCGCGGGATATTGCCTATATCCGTCCGGGCTTACCGGCTACCGTAAAGGTGACGGCCTATGATTCGTCAATTTACGGGGATTTAAGCGGCAAGGTGGAAGTGGTATCGCCGGATACGTTGCAGGATGAGGTGAAGCGGGATCAGTTTTATTACCGGGTGTATGTGCGCACCTCAAAAGCCGAGCTGCATAACAAGAGCGGCAAAAGCTTCCCGATTTTACCGGGTATGGTGGCGAACGTGGAGATCAAGACCGGACAGAAAACGGTAATGGATTATCTGATCAAGCCGCTGAACAAGGTCAACGAGGCATTGCGGGAGCGGTAATTTCGCCCCCCTCCCGGCAAATCAGGGCCGGGGTGAGGGGAGACGCACGGATTTAACGGCCCGCGTGTTTCATAATGCGGGCTTTATCCACCGCCCACTCTTTATCTTTCACATCGTTACGCTTGTCGTGCTGCTTCTTACCTTTCGCCACGCCGATTTTCACTTTGCACCAGGCGTTCTTCCAGTAAAGTGACAGCGCCACCACCGTATAACCATCGCGGTTGATGCGGCCATACAGCGTATCCAGCTCGCGCTGGTTCAGCAGCAGTTTACGGGTACGGGTGGGATCGCAGACCACATGGGTGGAGGCGACGGCCATCGGCGTAAAGTTGGCGCCAAACAGGAAAGCTTCGCCATCGATCAGGATGACATAGCTGTCGCTGATATTGGCTTTGCCGGCGCGCAGCGATTTAACTTCCCAGCCCTGCAGGGCCAGACCCGCTTCAAATTCATCTTCGATAAAATATTCATGGCGGGCGCGCTTGTTGAGCGCGATGGTGGCTGAGCCAGGTTTGTGTGCTTTTTTCTTGGTCATAATGCCGCTCAGTATAGGTAATCTGATGTTATAAAAACACCCCATTCCGTCCTGCGAGGTGTAACGCGTTATATTAGCACGAGTTGCGGCTAAGCGTTTTCCTTTCCTGGGAGGGAGATGTTATTATTTATAGGGTGTAGATCCCAGGAAAACGCTATGCCTCAGATTAGCCGATCTGCGTTAGTGCCTTACAGCGCAGAACAGATGTATCAGTTAGTAAACGACGTGAAGTCCTATCCGGAGTTCTTGCCCGGCTGCACCGGTAGCCGCGTGCTGGAGTCCGGTCCGACGCAGATGACCGCCGCCGTGGATGTTTCGAAAGCGGGCATCAGTAAAACGTTTACCACACGCAATACATTGACCAGCAATCAAAGCATTTTGATGCACCTGGTCGATGGCCCTTTCAAAAAGCTGATGGGCGGCTGGAAGTTTACCCCGCTCAGCCCCGAGGCCTGCCGCGTCGAGTTTCAGCTTGATTTTGAATTCACCAATAAACTCATTGAACTGGCGTTTGGCCGCATCTTTAAAGAGCTGGCGATGAACATGGTGCAGGCCTTTACCCATCGCGCCAAAGAGGTTTACAGTGCCGGGTAAGATGGTGGTAGAAGTGGCCTATGCGCTGCCGGAAAAGCAGTATCTGCAACGGGTTACGCTGAACGAGGGCGCAACCGTTGAAGAGGCAATCCGCGCCTCCGGGCTGCTGGAACTGCGGCCGGATATTTCGCTGACCGGAAACAAAGTCGGTATTTTCAGCCGCCCGGTGAAGCTGGCCGACGAGCTGCACGATGGCGATCGCGTTGAGATTTACCGCCCGCTGATCGCCGATCCGAAAGAGCTGCGTCGCAAGCGGGCAGAAAAAAGCGCGGACAAAGAGAAGTAAGGGTTTCGCAGGCCATAAAAAAAGGTGCTCATGAGCACCTTTTTGTTTTTCTGTACCCTTACTGCGAAGTCAGGGCAGGCTTGTTATCGATGTTGGTCAGAACGCCGTTGCTGTTAAAGGTCAGCGTCAGGGTCTGCTGCGTCACATCTTCATGGCCGGGTTGCTGACGGAAGACGTAGAACCAGGTGTTAGTACCGAACGGATCGGTCACCATCGGCGTGCCGAGCGCGTAAGCAACCTGTTGTTGCGTCATACCGATACGGATTTTTGATACGTCGTTAGGTGCCAGGTAGTTGCCCTGATTAATATCAGGACGGTACACCACTCGCTCCAGAGTGGAACAACCTGCGGTCAACATCAGAAGAACCGCTGCGGCAGCAGTCAGCGTTTTACAGCGCATAGTGATTTCATTCCTTTTCGGGCCAGAGCAGTACGCGGCTCATTGGTAATATGCCGATGATAATAGACCTTTAGTCACATTAAAACCTTTATACACTTCATCCTTCAGGCTGCCTCGTCGTTGGCTGCGTTCACTCACCCCAGTCACATAGTGAACTATGCTCCCGGGGATTCGTTCGCTTGCCGCCTTGATGCAACCTGAATGCTTTTGTGTAATTACACTTCATCCTTCAGGCTGCCTCGTCGTTGGCTGCGTTCACTCACCCCAGTCACATAGTGAACTATGCTCCCGGGGATTCGTTCGCTTGCCGCCTTGATGCAACCTGAATGCTTTTGTGTATACACTTCATCCTTCAGGCTGCCTCATCGTTGGCTGCCTGAAGGTGTATGTGTAGCAGTATCCGGTCTTACGGCGATTTAATGTTTCACTATGACTCTGAATTGCTGAAAAAGTTTAGGCCGCCAGCAGCTCTTTGGCGTTTGCCAGCGTATTACGGGTAACTTCGCTGCCACCCAGCAGACGCGCCAGCTCCTGCAGACGGGCGCGTTTGTCCAGCGGCTGCATGTGCGTTTCGGTCATGGCGCCGTCCGTCTCTTTACTGACATAGAAGTGGTGATGCCCGCAACCCGCCACCTGCGGCAGGTGGGTGACGCACATTACCTGCGTGGATTCGCCCAGCTGGCGCAGCAGTTTGCCAACCACCGCCGCGGTCGGGCCGCTGATCCCCACATCCACTTCATCGAAAATCAGCGCCGGGGTTTCCATTTTACGGGCGGTGATCACCTGGATGGCCAGCGCGATACGCGAAAGCTCACCACCGGAGGCCACTTTTGAAATCGGCTGCAACGGCTGACCCGGGTTAGTGGTCACCCGGAACTCAATACGATCCGCGCCTTCCTGGGTTAAATGACGGTCATCGAAACTGACGTCGATGTTAAACACGCCGTGCGGCATCGAAAGTGAGTGCATACTTTCAGTGATTAACCCACCCAGCTCCTGCGCATACTTCACGCGTTCGGCATGCAGTTGCTGCGCGGTAGCCAGCGCCTGTTGATGGTGTTTTTGCACCGCCAGCGACAGGGTTTCCTGCGAGTCGGCCTGATCGTCCAGCAGTTGCTGTTCGTCCAGCAGATTCTGATGGAACTGTGACAGCTCTTCCGGGCTGATGTGATGCTTACGCGCCAGCGAAATATACTTCGCGATGCGCTGTTCCAGCTCAAAAAGACGGTTTGGATCGAGATCGAGGCGATCGCAGTAATGACGCAGCTCTTCGCTGGCTTCGCTGATCTGAATGGCAGCCTCTTCCAGCATATCGAGTACGCCAGAAAGTTTCGTGTCCATACCCGCCAGCTCTGTCACCAGCTGGCGCGCGGTATACAGCTGGCTTTGCAGGTTGGCGTCATCATCGTCCGCCAGCAGGTTAAGCGCACTCTGGCTGGTGCTGAGCAACTGACCGCTGTTAGCCAGACGTTTGTACTCTTCGTCGATCTGCTCGAATTCGCCCGTCTGCGGGTTAAATTCATTCAGCTCTTTCAACTGATAGTGCAGCAGTTCAGCGCGCGCGCTGCGCTCCTGGCTGAGCTGCTGATGCTGCGCCAGTTCGCGGCAGCTCAGATTCCACTGACGGTAATGTTCCGCCATCTGCTGCATCAGCACCGACTCACCGGCATAGCCATCGAGCAGGGATTTCTGATGTTCAGGTTTGATTAACTGCTGATGGGCGTGCTGGCCATGGATCTGGATGAGCAGTTGTCCCAGCTCGCGCAGTTGCGAGAGGGGAACGGCCGTACCGTTAATAAAGCCACGGGAACGTCCATCGCTGCTGATCACGCGACGAAGTAAACACTCACGTCCGTCTTCAAGCTGATTAGCTTCGAGCCAGCGCAGCGCGGCAGGAGTGTCTTTAAGGGAGAAGCGGGCGCAGAGATCGGCGCGCGAGGCGTCGGTGCGCACCATGTCAGCGTCGGCGCGACCGCCGAGGCACAGACCGAGCGCATCAATAGCAATAGACTTACCGGCACCGGTTTCCCCGGTGATGGCGGTCATCCCGCTGTGAAAATCAATTTCAAGCTCACGTACGATTGCAAAGTTGCTGATGGTCAGTTGTGCCAACATAGCTGCTTTCCTGTATGAAAAACCATAACTGTGTTTTCGTACAGTATAAACTGGTTTTATATCCAGTAAAGCCCTGGCGCTGAAATTAAAACAATTTTTTTGACCACCCGAGCTTGGAACTTAATGTATTGAAATAGTTATAATCTTTCGGATGGATCAGATTCAGGTGATAGTCACAGCGGCGGATCAGCACGTCCTCACCCTCCTGAATCGGCAGAGCGATCTGGCTGTCGCAGCTTATTTCCAGATCGCTGCGGCGGTGCGAGAAGCGCAGGCGAATGGTGCTGCTGCTGTTGATCACCAGCGGCCTGGCCGAGAGCGTATGCGGGAACATCGGCACCAGCGTAATGGCGTCCAGCTGCGGCGTCAGAATGGGGCCGCCCGCCGAGAGCGAGTAGGCGGTCGAGCCGGTGGGCGTGGAAATGATCAGGCCGTCCGAGCGCTGTGAAAAGGCAAACACTTCGTCGATGTAGACTTCAAATTCAATCATGTGCGCCACTTTGCCAGGGTGCAGCACCACTTCGTTAATGGCGGTGCTGATGCGCTTCTGGCAGTCCTGCTGACAGACCTGCGCTTCCAGCAAAAAACGTTTTTCCGCGATGTAATGGCCTTCTAATACGTCAGCCAGCTGCTGCTGAGCATTGTCCGGATCGAGATCGGTTAAGAAACCCAGGTTGCCACGGTTGATGCCGATGACGCTGATGTCATAGCGGGCCAGCGTACGCGCCGCTCCCAGCATATTGCCGTCGCCGCCTACCACCACCGCCAGATCCGCCTGCTGACCAATTTCGGCAAGTGTGCCCGTCTTCACATTTTTGAGACGAAGTTCCTGGGCAATCTGTTGCTCTACAATGACATCGTAGCCATTACCGCACAGCCAGCGATAGAGCATTTCATGTGTGGTCAGGGCGGTAGGGTGGCGGGGATGTCCCACAATACCAATACACTTGAAATGATTATTCATATTCTGGAGATCCTTGTGCCGGATGATGATGACAATCTCGCTGCTTCCCTTGAAACCCGGAAACATATCCCCATAATAAGCGAAGTTAGCGAGATGAATGCAAAAAAACGCGGAGAAATTCATGAGCAGTAAAGAACAGAAAACGCCTGAGGGGCAAGCCCCGGAAGAAATTATCACGGAACAGCACGAAGAGGTCGAGGCGACAGAGTCAGACGCTTCTGTTGAGCAGGTGGATCCGCGCGATGAACAGATTGCGAACCTCGAAGCGCAATTAGCCGAAGCGCAAAATCGCGAGCGCGAGAGCGTGCTGCGTATCAAAGCGGAAATGGAAAACCTGCGCCGCCGTACTGAGCTGGACGTTGAGAAGGCGCATAAATTTGCGCTGGAGAAGTTTATCAACGAACTGCTGCCGGTGGTTGACAGCCTGGATCGTGCCCTTGAGGTAGCCGATAAATCCAACCCGGATCTGGCGCCGATGGTCGAAGGTATTGAGCTGACCATGAAATCGATGCTGGATGTGGTGGGTAAATTCGGTGTGGGCGTCGTGGCGGATACTAACGTGCCGCTGGATCCCAACGTGCATCAGGCCATTGCCATGGTGGAATCCGATGAGGTGGCTGCCGGTAACGTGCTGGGCGTGATGCAAAAAGGCTATACGCTGAACGGTCGTACGCTGCGCGCGGCGATGGTTACCGTCGCTAAAGCGAAAGCTTAAGCGGGGGTTTTAGTGCCGGGTGGCGGCTAACGCCTCACCCGGCCAGTTTATTCCCCGACGCTGTCCCGCAGCGGTTTCACCGGGATCACCTGCACCTGCTTAATCATATTTTCCTGCACATCCAGAATATCAATATCATACTGCCCGATCCGCACCCGCGTGCCGGTGGCCGGGATCTCTTCCAGCGCTTCCAGCAGCATGCCGTTGACGGTACGCGCTTCTTCTTCCGGTAAGTGCCAGTTAAACGCTTTGTTGATTTCACGCACGTTGGCGGTGCCGTCGATGATCACCGAGCCGTCGTTCTGCGGCGTCACTTCTTCTGCCAGCGTCGGTGACATGGAAGTGGTGAAGTCGCCGACGATCTCTTCCAGAATGTCTTCCACGGTCAGCAGACCCTGAATATCGCCATACTCATTGACCACCAGGCCGACTTTCTTTTTATTGCGCTGGAATTTCACCAGCTGAATGCTCAGCGGCGTCCCTTCGGGGATATAGTAAATTTCATCCGCCGCACGCAGCATTACTTCTTTGGTAAACTCGTTTTTCTCGGTCATCAGACGATAAGCTTCGCGCACGCGCAGCATGCTGATGGCGTTGTCCGGCGAATCCCGCCACAGCACGATGCGACCGTGCGGGGAGTGCGTCAGCTGACGCACAATCGATTTCCAGTCATCGTTGATGTCGATACCGACGATTTCATTGCGCGGCACCATAATGTCGTTGACGCTGACTTTTTCCAGATCCAGCACCGACAGCAGCATATCCTGATTGCGGCGGGAAATTTGCGAGCGCGATTCGTTCACAATGGTGCGCAGTTCGTCTTTGCTGAGCGCGCCGCTCACCACCACATCCGCTTTAATGCCAACCATCCGCATCAGCAGACGCGTCACCATATTTAGCAGCCACACCAGCGGCATCATGATGATTTGCAGCGGGCCGAGCAGGAAACTGCTCGGGAAGGCGACTTTTTCCGGATAGAGCGCGGCGATGGTCTTTGGCAGTACTTCTGCAAACACCAGCACCACGAAGGTTAAGACACCGGTGGCGATGGCGACCCCGGCATTACCGTACAGGCGCATACCGACGATGGTGCCGATGGCAGAGGCAAGAATGTTGACGAGGTTATTGCCGATCAGCACCAGGCTGATTAGGCGGTCTGGCTTACGCAACAGCTTTTCGACGCGCTTAGCCGCGCGGTTGCCTTGCTTCGCCAGGTGGCGCAGGCGGTAGCGGTTCAGCGTCATCATGCCGGTTTCAGAGCCGGAGAAGTACGCCGAAACGATCACCATGATGATCAGCGTGATGATGAGGGTGGTGGTTGATATATGTTCCAGGGGAAAATCCTTTGTTTCGTTAGCCTGCCAGCTGCTGTAACACGCGGCTGCCGAAATAGGCCAGCGTCAGCAGACCTGCGCCCGCGACGTTAAACCAGACGACCGGACGTCCGCGCCAGCCTTCATGATAATGGCCCCACAGCAGCACGATATAGAGGAACCAGGCGATAATCGACAGCACGGCTTTATCAATATTTTCCATGCTGAACAGGTTGTGCATATAGAACAGCCCGGTGCACAGGGTCAGGGTCAGCAGCACCACGCCAATCTGCGTGATATGGAACATTTTACGCTCAATACTCATCAGCGGCGGCATTTCACTGCTGAAGGCGAGGCGTTTGTTCTTCAGTTGATAATCGATCCACGCCAGTTGCAGCGCGTACATGGCGGCAATGATCAGCGTCGCGTAGGAGAACAGCGACAGGCCGATATGCACCATCATGCCGGGGGTGGTTTCCAGATGGGTGATGTATTCGTTAGGTACGAAAATGGCAAATGCCAGATTGATCAGCGCAAAGGCGTAGACGATGGGCAGCAGCAACCAGCCACGATTCTTTGAGGCGACAATGGTCATTACCGTGCAAATCATCAGGCTGACCAGCGAGCCGACGTTCAGCAGGCTTAAATTCTGGCCGCCTTCGCCCGCCGGAAAAATGCGTGCTTCAAGCGCAACGGCGTGACTGACTAATGCAACGACGGCTGAGACGATAGCCATGCGCCGCCATCCACTGTTTTTTTGCAGCAAACCGGGAATAATCAGCGCCAGGCTGATGGAATAGGCGACAAGAGCGAGCAGAGCAAAAACGGGCATAGTGGTGTCGACAGTAAGCAAGACAGAAGAGGGAGTATAACGTTACGTGTCGCTGGCTCCAACCGTTGCATCAGACTTTGCATGCGGCACCAGGGATACCGTAATGGCCTTTAAATATATTCACTGATTAAATATAAGCCTTTTTTGGTGAGTGTAATCACATTCCATCGTGAAACAATTTGCCAGCTATATAATGACTGGTTAATTTGCTCTCTCGAGTTAGCATGGGTTTTCCTCCAGGCGTTGAGTGGTCCGGGAAGATGATTGATCCGTTTTAACGCCTTTTATTATTTTTGATAAATATAGTAAAGGTGAGTTATGACTGCGCAAACGTCAGGATTTTTGCAGGGTATTTGTCGGATAAGAAACGCCCGTAGCGGGAGGTTATCCAGTTGGGATCAAAGTGGACGTAATCAGGATTACTGGATCATTCCACCTGGCGAAACTATTCGGCTGGCGGACATCCAGGGCAGTGGGTGCATTACGCATATCTGGATGACCCAGTTTTGTCGCCGTCTTAAAGGCGCCGCGTTAATTGATCCAGTCGCCGGGCAATATGTTGGGGCGATTAACGAAATCAATAATGCTCTCGGGGTTAGCTGGGAAGAACATGATGCCGATTATTATCGCAAGGTGCTGTTAAAAATATACTGGGATAATCAGACGCAGCCCTCCGTGATCGCGCCATTAGGCGATTTTTTTTGCCTCGGTCATTCAATCTCCGCCGGTTTCAATTCGCTGCCCTTTACCGTTACCGTCCGCCCGGAAGAGCGTTATCGCAATGGCGGCAGCGCCGCCTTTAACTGTTACCTGCCGATGCCTTTTAATGAACGGGCGATTATTGAAGTGGAAAATCAAAACGATATTCCCTACGGGCAGTTCTTTAATATCGATTTTGAATGTTATCCGGATAAACACCCGGCGGATGTGGCTTACTTCCATGCATGGTGGAAGCGGGGAAACCCCTGCCGTGGCTGGGCACCGGAATTGCAGGACAACAGCCCGGAAGTGAATATTCCCTGTACCAGTGCAGAGTATCATTACCGGCTTTTAGATATTGAAGGTGAGGGACATTATATCGGCTGTAATCTCTCGGTACGTCACTGGCAGGGCACAGAGTGGGGTGAAGGGGATGAGATGATATTTATTGATGATGATCCCCCGCTGGAGCGCAGGATCCAGGGGACGGGAATGGAAGATTATTTCAGTCAGGCGTGGGGGATACAGGATCGGGAAAGCTTATTTTGCGGCTCGTCGTTACACGACTCTCATGTTGCAGGTATCCAGACCCGCTATCGCTTCCATCTCACCGATCCGATTCATTTTAAAAAACGTATTCTCGTCACCCTGCAGCATGGTCACGCCAACCCTCTTTCCTCCACCCTGTACTGGTATCAAAAATTACCCACGCCGCCACTGACAATGCAGCCTGTTGACGCGCGAATTGCGGCAAGCCCTGGAGCACTTTTTGCGACGGCAGAAAATCACTAAAAAATAGATCTGACACAACAAATTGACGAGATAATAATATGAAACTCTCTTTCAGCGAAAAGGTTGGCTACGGCGCTGGCGATACGGCTATTGGCCTGGTGATGGGATCCATGGCCATGATCGTCACCTATTTTTATACCGATGTTTATGGACTCAAGGCGAGCCACGTCGGCATTTTACTTATTGTCGTGCGGTTTGTTGACGCAATAAGCGATCCGTTAGTAGGTATTATTACCGACAGAACAAAAACACGCTGGGGGCGTTATCGCCCCTATCTGCTCTTTTTCTCCATTCCGTTTGGTCTGACGATCTGGATGATGTTTTCTACACCGGATTATACTTACGCCGGAAAGCTGGCATGGGCATTCTTTACTTATATTCTGTTAACGCTTGCCTATACCCTGATCTCCATTCCTTATATTTCGCTCATCGGTGTGATTACTGACGATCCACAGGAGCGACTTACCGCTAACGGATTCCGGTTTGTGATGAACAAAACGGCGGTGCTGGTCGTAGCCAGTGCCGTTCCCATTCTGGCCGTTTATTTAGGGGGGAATGACCTGGCAAGAGGCTATAAACTGACAATGGGGGTGATGGCCGTTGCCGCCACGCTGCTTTGTCTGTTCTGTTTTGCTACGGTGAAAGAGCGGATTGTTCATCCGGTAAAGCCCTTTATTTTTAAACAGCAAATTAGCCATTTATTTAAAAACGACCAGTGGTTAATCCTTGGCCTTGCGATTGCCATTATTATGTTCGGCGGCATTATCCGCAGTTCCGTTTCTGCCTATTATGCGAAATATTATCTTAATGGTGGCGAAGATCTTATTGCGTCCTTTCTGACCATGGGCGTCGTGGCGTCAGGCATTGCTATCTTTTTCGCCACTTATATCACTAACCGTTACGATAAAATTAAGATGTTTCGCATTACCCAGTTTCTGACTTTTGCTTTCGGTGTCGCGATGTATTTTGTCGTCGGACAAGATGACATCTGGCTGGCATTTGTCTTTTATTTTTTACTGAGTCTGCTCGGCGATATGCAATTGCCGGTCTACTGGGCGGCGATTGCGGAAGCGGTTGATTACGGTGAACTTAAAAGCGGTGTGCGGGTTTCCGGCCTCGCGTTTGGCGGCATCTTATTCTTCCAGAAGTTTGGTATGGGGCTGGCAGGGGGCTTTGTCGGACTGATGCTGAGCAGCTTTGATTATCAACCCGGACAGACTCAGTCAGCACAATCATTGATGGGCATTGCGCTATTGATGACCATCATCCCGGCCATTTTTAACCTGTTGGTTACCCTGTTGATGCGTAAATACATCATTAATAATGACTATTACTATAAGCAGATTAAGGTCCGTCTGGCTGGAAAAGTGGAGTGAAGTCACCGCTAAACGGCGCTTATCGGGCCGTTTAGCGGATAGCTGAGGTGAGCTGGCATAACATGTCGCGCTGCAATATGGCGAAAGAAGGCTTCATGTTATACTGCGGCAAAATCGTATGTATGTGTCGCTTCATGCGGCCAACGTTTCTGACTCAGGCGAGAGACAATGTTTGATAATTTAACCGATCGTTTGTCGCGCACGTTGCGCAACATCAGTGGCCGTGGACGCCTCACCGAAGAAAACATCAAAGAAACGCTCCGCGAAGTGCGCATGGCGCTGCTCGAGGCGGACGTTGCCCTGCCGGTTGTGCGCGATTTCATCAACCGGGTTAAAGAAAAATCGGTTGGCCAGGATGTGAATAAAAGCCTGACCCCGGGCCAGGAGTTCATCAAAATCGTACGCGGCGAACTGGTTGCGGCGATGGGTGAAGAAAACCAGGTGCTTAACCTGGCCGCGCAGCCGCCAGCCGTGGTGCTGATGGCGGGTTTACAGGGTGCGGGTAAAACCACCAGCGTCGGTAAGCTGGGTAAATTCCTGCGCGAGAAGCATAAAAAGAAAGTACTGGTAGTGTCGGCGGACGTGTATCGCCCGGCGGCGATCAAACAGCTGGAAACCCTGGCGCAGCAGGTAGGCGTCGATTTCTTCCCGTCCGACGTTGCCCAGAAACCGCTGGAAATCGTTAATGCGGCGCTGAAAGAAGCGAAGCTGAAGTTCTACGACGTGCTGCTGGTGGATACCGCCGGTCGTCTGCACGTTGACGAAGCGATGATGGACGAAATCAAACAGGTTCACGCCGCGATCAAGCCGGTGGAAACGCTGTTTGTCGTCGATGCGATGACCGGTCAGGATGCGGCGAATACCGCCAAAGCCTTCAACGAAGCGCTGCCGCTGACCGGCGTGGTGCTGACCAAAGTGGACGGCGATGCCCGCGGCGGTGCGGCGCTCTCCATTCGTCATATTACCGGTAAGCCGATCAAGTTCCTCGGCGTCGGCGAGAAAACCGAAGCGCTGGAGCCGTTCCATCCGGACCGTATCGCGTCCCGTATTCTCGGCATGGGCGACGTGCTGTCGCTGATCGAAGATATCGAAAGCAAAGTTGACCGCGCGCAGGCTGAAAAGCTGGCGACCAAACTGAAAAAAGGCGACGGCTTCGATCTGACCGACTTCCTGGAGCAGCTGCGCCAGATGAAAAACATGGGCGGTATGGCAAGCCTGATGGGCAAGCTGCCGGGCATGGGGCAGATCCCGGACAACGTTAAATCGCAGATGGACGATAAAGTGCTGGTGCGTATGGAGGCGATCATTAACTCAATGACGCTGAAAGAGCGTGCTAAGCCGGAAATCATTAAAGGTTCCCGCAAGCGCCGCATCGCCGCCGGTTGCGGCATGCAGGTGCAGGACGTTAACCGCCTGCTGAAGCAGTTCGACGACATGCAGCGCATGATGAAGAAGATGAAGAAGGGCGGGATGGCGAAAATGATGAGAGGCATGAAAGGGATGATGCCCCCAGGATTCCCGGGTCGATAAATATCCCGGCCTGGCTTGTTTGCCATTTTGACACCGGGGTGTGCTCGTCACCGTCACGTACTACGTGTACGCTCCGGCGACTCCGCGCACGCCGACGTCAAACTGCCTGCACCGCCGACGGCCTTAAATCTCCCCTTTGCTATATCTTGATTGCATTTCCCCCAGAAATCAGTAAAATTTTCGGGCTTTTAATATAACACCGGGCTCCGTCCCTCCGAGGGGGCCCGGTGTTTTATTCACACAAGAGGATGTTATGGTAACTATTCGTTTAGCACGTCACGGCGCTAAAAAGCGTCCGTTCTACCAGGTTGTTGTTACTGACAGCCGTAACGCACGTAACGGTCGCTTCATTGAGCGCGTTGGTTTCTTCAACCCGATCGCCAGCGAAAAAGAAGAAGGCACCCGCCTGGATCTGGATCGCATCGCTCACTGGGTTGGCCAGGGCGCAACTATCTCTGATCGCGTATCTGCGCTGATCAAAGAAGCAAAAAAAGCAGCTTAATCTGTCACGGTGGTCATGATGAGCAAGCAACTCGCCGCAAAAGTCCCTGTTGAACCGGTTGTACTGGGCAAAATGGGTTCTTCCTACGGTATTCGTGGTTGGCTCAGAGTGTTTTCCTCCACCGAAGACGCCGAAAGCATTTTTGACTATCAGCCCTGGTTTATCCAGAAGGCGGGTCAGTGGGAGCAGGTACAGCTGGAAAGCTGGAAGCACCACAATCAGGATCTGATCATCAAGCTGAAAGGCGTTGACGATCGTGACAGCGCGAATCTACTGACTAATTGCGAAATTATGGTAGATACCTCGCAGTTGCCGGCCCTCACCGATGGCGACTACTACTGGAAAGACCTTATTGGCTGCCAGGTAGTGACCACCGAAGGGTACGGGCTGGGTAAAGTCATTGATATGATGGAAACCGGCTCCAATGACGTTCTCGTCATCAAGGCAAACCTGAAAGATGCATTTGGTATCAAGGAGCGGTTGGTTCCGTTCCTCGATGGGCAGGTTATCAAGAATGTCGATCTCACTACTCGCACCATTGAAGTAGATTGGGATCCTGGTTTTTAAAACCTCCGGATAAATAGTAAAAGTCGGTGCTAAGGGGATTGGCGCGTGTTTATTGGTATCGTTAGCCTGTTTCCTGAAATGTTCCGTGCGATTACTGATTACGGGGTAACTGGCCGGGCTGTAAAAAATGGCCTGCTGAGCATCCAGAGCTGGAGTCCGCGTGATTTCGCTCATGACCGGCACCGTACCGTGGACGAACGTCCTTACGGCGGCGGACCGGGGATGCTGATGATGGTACAACCCTTGCGGGACGCCATCCACGCAGCGAAAGCCGCGGCGGGTGAAGGCGCAAAGGTGATTTATCTGTCACCTCAGGGACGCAAGCTTGATCAAGCGGGCGTCAGCGAGCTGGCAACGCATCAGAAGCTGATTCTGGTGTGTGGCCGCTACGAAGGGATAGATGAGCGCGTAATCAAAACCGAGATTGACGAAGAATGGTCTGTCGGCGATTACGTTCTCAGCGGTGGAGAGTTACCCGCAATGACGCTGATTGACTCGGTTTCCCGGTTTATTCCGGGGGTACTGGGACATGAAGCCTCGGCAACTGAAGATTCCTTTGCCGATGGATTGCTGGACTGTCCGCACTATACCCGTCCTGAAGTGTTGGAAGGGATGGAAGTACCGGCAGTATTGCTGTCGGGGAACCATGCCGAGATACGTCGCTGGCGTCTGAAACAGTCGTTGGGCCGTACCTGGCTTAGAAGACCTGAACTTCTGGAAAACCTGGCTCTGACTGAAGAGCAAGCAAAGTTGCTGGCGGAGTTCAAAAAAGAGCACGCACAACAGCAGCATAAACATGATGGGCAGGCGTAAGCCCCCAAATATCAGTTTACCCAGGATAAGAGATTAAATTATGAGCAACATTATTAAGCAACTTGAACAAGAGCAGATGAAGCAGGACGTACCTTCCTTCCGTCCGGGTGACACCGTGGAAGTGAAAGTATGGGTTGTTGAAGGTTCCAAAAAACGTCTGCAGGCATTCGAGGGCGTGGTTATCGCTATTCGTAACCGCGGTCTGCACTCTGCATTCACTGTTCGTAAAATTTCCAACGGCGAAGGCGTTGAGCGTGTCTTCCAGACTCACTCTCCGGTAGTTGACAGCATTGCTGTTAAACGTCGTGGTGCTGTACGTAAAGCTAAACTGTACTACCTGCGTGAGCGCACTGGTAAGTCTGCTCGTATCAAAGAGCGTCTTAACTAAGATATCGCTTTCGCGACATCCCATCAGAAAAGGGCTGACCTCCGGGTCGGCCCTTTTTTTATTCCCCGCATGCCCAAAACCTGCCCGCCAGATTAACCAAAAACCAATAAATCGTTTACAATGACCCCCTGCATGCGGAGGAGTCGTGACACAGAGCGCATTTCATCATACCAGCATCAAGCGTAAAGCAGCATGGCTCGCCCTGTTTGCTATTTTGCTGATCCTGGTCGCGCCGCTTATCTCTGTCAGCCTGCAAAAAGATCCCATGGCGAGCATGCCGGGCATGCATCATGACATGAGCATGATGGCTGAACACCACGACAGCGCGCCGGACGTTATTCCGGTCGATCATGCCGAAGCCTGCGGCTATTGCGTACTGCTGGCGCACGTGCCCGGCCTGATCCTGCTGGCGGTGCTTTTTCTCTCCGCTACGCTTACCCGTATTTATATCGCACCGCTTCCCCCGCCCGAACGGGCATGGCGTTTTATTCCCTGGCTTTATCCTCAAACCCGCGCGCCGCCGCGCCAGTCTGCTTTTTCCTGTTAAAACCCATTAAGCCTGTGCCTGCGCACAAGGCGAACCTTTGCTTTCAGTAAGGAAAAGTATGACTACCTGCACCCCGCGCGCGGCCTGGTTAAACCTGCTGCGACGCCTGCATTTTTATATTGGTCTGTTTGTCGGGCCGTTCATCTTTGTGGCGGCCCTGACCGGGACGCTGTACGTTGCCACCCCACAGCTGGAAAACCTGTTTTATGCCGATACGCTTTACGGTACCACTACCGGCGAACGTCAGCCGCTGGCGGAACAGATCGCGGTGGCGGAACAGGTTACCGGCGGCCATCTGCGTCTGCATGCCGTGCGTCCGGGACTCGCGGATACGGACACTACCCGCGTAATGTTTGCCGATCCGGCGCTCGGCGTGTCGGAGCACCGGGCGATTTTTATCGATCCGGTAACGCTGGCGGTGAAAGGGGATCACACCGTCTATGGCACCAGCGGCATCCTGCCGTTGCGGCAAATCATTGACTACGCGCATCGCTCGCTGCTGCTTGGCGATACCGGGCGGCTGTACAGTGAACTGGCGGCGTCCTGGATGTGGGCCGCAGCGCTTGGCGGCATAGTGCTGTGGTTTTATACGCGCCCGAAGCGCCGCCTGAACAACAGCTTCCAGAATACCCGGCGGGTACACGTCACCCTCGGCTGGATCCTGCTGGCGGGCATGCTGCTGTTTTCCGTCACCGGGCTGACATGGTCCCAGTGGGCGGGCGGGAACGTTGACAAAATGCGCGCTGCCTTCGGCTGGATGACGCCGCAGGTGAACACCCAGTTGCACGGCCCGGCGCAGGCAGCCGATCCCCATGCGGAACATCATGGTCATCATCATGGCATGGAGATGCCTGCCAGCGTTGAGGACTCGGTACAGTTTGATGAAGTATTGCAGGTCGCGCGTGCGGCTGGCATCAATGCGGCGAAGCTTGAGATCCGCCCGCCGCGGGATGCCAACAGCGCCTGGACGGTCACCGAAATCGACCGTAGCTGGCCGACCCAGGTGGATGCCGTGGCGGTGGACGCAAATACTATGCAGGTGATCGACAGCACCCGGTTTGAGGATTTCCCGTTGATGGCGAAACTGACCCGTTGGGGCGTGGATTTCCATATGGGCGTGCTGTTCGGGCTGCCCAATCAACTGGTGCTGATCGCCTTTGGCCTTGGACTGTGCGTGATGATTGTGATGGGTTACCGGCTCTGGTGGCTGCGCAGGCCTGCCGGGTCGAACGTCAGCCCGGTACAGACATTGATGCAAAGCTGGCTGGCGCTGCCCGTGGCAGGACGTATTGTGGTCAGCGTGGTGGCGCTGCTGCTGGCGCTGGCATTACCGGTGCTGGGCGTCAGCCTGCTGCTGTTTCTGGCGGTGGACGTGCTGCGCTGGCGCAAAGCCTGCGCCCGGCGACCCGTCGCGGAGTAAACACCGCACGCGGATAGCTTAATTAAGCCGGCTGTCGCGTGCGCCTTCTTCCATGCCTTTTTGCCAGTGCGCACGATAAGTGCTGGCATTTTCAAGCGTGTCACAGCCCGCCGGGTAAATTTTCCCGGCGCGGCCCCAGGCATACAGAAAATCATCCTGACAGATCTTTTTCAGGCCATCCGCGTAACCCTCTGCGTACCGGGGACGGTTAATTTCTTTGCTGTTGTGCTCGAGCGCCAGCGTCTCATTATTCTTTATGACCGCGCCGGACAGGGCATCGTCTTTACCGGCGCTGTACCAGTCCGTACCGGTCCAGGTCGGGGCATGGCTGTAAGGTTCTACGGAGCAGCCGATCAATAAAATGGGTAAAAGCAAAACCATACCTGTCTTCATTACGTTCTCCTGTGTGTTATGTAAGCGTAGCCCGAATAACGGCACATGCTGCTGTGTATTGTTATCTTTACACGTTAAAAGCATTTAAATGGCCTTAAAATGCATATTGTAAAGTAAGGTGTACGTATTTTGGATTGAAATGTTTACCGTTTGTGGTATCGTTAAATCACTCTCACAACGAGACACTATCGCAAACGAGCCAGACAGGATCGCCATCATGCAAAAAGACGCGCTGAACAACGTACATATTACCGACGAACACGTATTAATCACGCCCGATCAGCTGAAAGCGGAATTCCCGCTGACGGCGGAACAACAGGCGCAAATCGAGCAATCCCGTCAGACGCTGTCTGACATTATTGCCGGGCGCGATCCGCGTCTGCTGGTGGTTTGCGGTCCGTGCTCCATTCACGATCCGGAAGCGGCCATTGAATACGCGCGTCGGTTTAAAGCCCTTGCCGCAGAGGTCAGCGATAGCCTCTATCTGGTGATGCGCGTCTATTTTGAAAAACCCCGTACCACCGTTGGCTGGAAGGGGCTGATTAACGATCCGCATATGGATGGCTCTTTTGATGTGGAAGCGGGCCTGAAGATTGCGCGTCGTCTGCTGGTAGAACTGGTGGGTATGGGCCTGCCGCTGGCGACCGAAGCGCTGGATCCGAATAGCCCGCAATACCTGGGCGATCTGTTCAGCTGGTCGGCGATTGGCGCGCGTACCACCGAATCACAAACGCACCGCGAAATGGCCTCCGGTTTATCCATGCCGGTGGGCTTTAAAAATGGCACCGATGGCAGCCTGGCGACGGCAATTAACGCCATGCGCGCCGCAGCCATGCCGCACCGTTTTGTGGGGATCAATCAGGCGGGACAGGTTTGCCTGTTACAGACGCAGGGCAATCCGGACGGGCATGTGATCCTGCGCGGCGGCAAAGCGCCAAACTACAGTCCGGCAGACGTGGCGCAGTGTGAAAAAGAGATGACGCAGGCGGGACTGAAGCCGTCGCTGATGGTAGATTGCAGCCATGGTAATTCCAACAAAGATTACCGTCGCCAGCCTGCGGTTGCAGAGTCTGTTGTCGCACAGATTAAAGATGGCAACCGTTCGATTATTGGTCTGATGATTGAAAGTAATATTCACGAAGGCAATCAGTCATCCGAGCAGCCGCGCAGCGAAATGAAGTATGGCGTTTCCGTTACCGATGCCTGCATCAGCTGGGAAACGACCGATGCGCTGCTGCGCGAGATCGATAAGGACCTGCGCGCGCATCTGGCGACGCGTCACGCTTAAGAGGTTGTCATGGTTGCAGAATTGACCGCGTTGCGCGATCAAATTGATGAAGTGGATAAGGCGCTGCTGGATCTGCTGGCGCGCCGCCTGGCGCTGGTCGCCGAAGTGGGCGAAGTAAAAAGCAAATACGGTTTGCCGATTTACGTGCCGGAGCGCGAAGCCTCAATGCTGGCATCGCGCCGGAAAGAAGCGCAGGCGCTGGGCGTGCCGCCGGATCTGATTGAAGATGTATTGCGCCGGGTAATGCGCGAATCCTATTCCAGCGAAAACGACAAAGGCTTTAAGACGCTGCATCCGACGCTGCGCCCGGTGGTGATCGTCGGCGGTGGCGGGCAGATGGGGCGGCTGTTTGAGAAAATGCTCCAGCTTTCCGGCTATGAAGTGCGCATTCTGGAAAAAGAGGACTGGTCGCGCGCTGCATCCATTGTGGCGGACGCAGGTATGGTGATTGTCAGCGTGCCTATTCACGTGACGGAGTCGATCATCGCTAAACTGCCGCCATTGCCGGATGACTGCATTCTGGTTGATCTGGCGTCGGTAAAAAGCGGGCCATTGCAGGCGATGCTGACAGCGCATAACGGCCCGGTGCTGGGTCTGCACCCAATGTTCGGCCCGGACAGCGGCAGCCTCGCCAAGCAGGTGGTGGTGTACTGTGATGGCCGCCAGCCGGAAGCGTATCAGTGGTTCCTGGAGCAGATCCAGGTCTGGGGCGCGCGGCTGCACCGCATCAGCGCCGTGGAGCACGATCAGCACATGGCGTTTATTCAGGCGCTGCGCCACTTCGCCACCTTTGCCTATGGCCTGCATCTGGCGGAAGAAAACGTTCAGCTTGAACAGTTGCTGGCGCTCTCGTCGCCGATTTACCGGCTGGAACTGGCGATGGTCGGAAGGCTGTTTGCCCAGGATCCACAGCTGTATGCCGACATTATTATGTCGTCGGAAAGTAATCTGGCGCTGATCAAACGCTATTACCAGCGCTTTGGCGAGGCGATTGGCCTGCTGGAGCAGGGCAACAAGCAGGCCTTCATCGACAGCTTCCGTAAGGTGGAACACTGGTTCGGCGATTACGCTGAGCGTTTCCAGAGCGAAAGCCGCGTATTGCTGCGCCAGGCGAACGACAGCCGTCAATAACTGAAAAGCTGCATATACTTGAAGCCAGTGGGTGATCCGCTGGCTTTTTTTATAAGAAGGGATTTGTTATGGCTGAACCGCAACCGCTGTTTGATTATACCGGCCATCTGCCGGAATGCCCGACCTGGAGTGAGGCGGAGCAGGCGCTTTACTGGGCCGATATTATTGAAGGCGAAATTCATCGTTACCATCTCGCCTCGGGCGAGCATTCTGTGCTGCGCTTTCCGGAGGAAGTGGGCTGTTTTGCGCTACGCGAGAAGGGCGGTTTTATTGTCGCCATGCGCACTGCGATATGGCTCGCCGATAAGCGCGGGCTGCTGACCAATAAAGTCTGCGACAATCCGTCCAATCCGCAACTGGCGCGTTTCAACGACGGCGGCACCGATCCGCGCGGGCGTTTCTACGCCGGGACCTTCTGGGCGCCGGGGGATTATAACGGCGCGCAGCTGATGCGTATCGATAACGATCTGACCCCGAAAGTGATCCAGTGCGACATCAAGGGCGCGAACGGGCTGGCCTTCAGTCCTGACGGCAAGTGGATGCTCACCTCGGACACGCCGGAGAAGGTGATTTACTGCACGCCGCTCGACGCCGACGGCGAGCCTGGGCAGCGTAAGGTGCTGCGTCGCTTTACTGACGGAGAGGGAATGCCGGATGGCGCGGCGGTGGACGTGGAAGGCGGCTACTGGAGCGCGCTCTATGATGGCTGGCGCATCGCGCGCTTCTCGCCGCAGGGCGAGCAACTGGAAGAATATCGCCTGCCGGTACGCTGCCCGACGATGGTCTGTTTCGGCGGCGCGGACATGAAAACGCTGTTTATTACCACTACAAGGGAAAACATGACCCCGGAAGAAACGGCGCAATATCCGCTGTCGGGCGCCATTTTCACCCTGCCGGTGCAGGTGGCAGGGGTGAAAAAGTCCCTTTTCGTGGAACGTTAAGCCGGATCGACCGGCACAACGTTTTCCCCCGGATAACAGCCCAGCACTTTCATTGAGCGGGTGATCTCGCTCAGTTCGTGCAGGGCTTTTTGCATGGCGGCGGATTCGACGTTGGCCTGAATATCCAGATAAAACATCTCTTCCCACGGGTTGCCGTAAATCGGACGGGATTCCAGCTTGGTCATGATCAGATTGTGATTACGCAGGACCAGCAGGGCCTCTACCAGCGCGCCCGCCTGCTGGCCAGTGGCAATGAGCAGCGTGGTTTTCGCCGGCACCTGATCGGATACTTTCACCGCTTTACGGGCCAGCACGACAAAACGCGTAATGTTTTGCGTCTGGTTCGCGAGGTTACGCTCCAGCACCTGCAATCCATACAGCCCGCCACCCGCTTCACTGCCCAGCGCCGCTACATGCGGCGACTGTGCCTGCGCCACGCGCTCCATGGCTGCCGAGGTGCTTTCGCAATACTCAATTTTCCAGTGCGGATAGCGATTCAAAAACTGGCTGCACTGCTGGAAGGGTTGCGGATGGCTGTAGACCGTCTGGATCTGATCCAGGCTGGTGGGGCCGGAAACCAGCACGCAGTGGTCAATAGGCACCGTCATTTCCGCCACTATGGATAAGCTGGTGTGCTGCAACAGATCGTAGACATCGTTGATAGCCCCCGAGCTGGTGTTTTCAATGGGCACCACCGCGTAATCCGCCTGGCCCGTTTCCACCTGGTTAAAGATGTCGTGAAACTTTGCGCAGCCGCTTTCGATGAACTGTTCAAAGTGGCGGGCCGCATACTGACGTGCCGCAAGGTGTGAATACGAGCCTTTGGGGCCAAGAAACGCGATGCGCGCCGAGTGCGGATTAGTTTGATTGAGATGCTGCTGAAGCAGGGCCTGCTGGGTCAGCACTGAATCTTCAATGATCAGCTGGAACAAGCGGGTAATGTAATGCGCATCCAGATGCTGCGCTTTGCCAAGCGTAATCAGGCGCTCCAGCAAATCGCGCTCGCGATCGATATCGCGAACCGGACGATGGGACGCCAGCTTCGCTTTACCCACTTCCACGGCAAGCAGACGGCGTTCCGCCAGTAACGTCAGTAATTGCTCATCCAGAGCGCTGATCTTTATGCGCAGATCCAGTAACGGGTTTTCCGGTGTCATAGTGTTGCCTTTTTTATAGTTATCAATAAAAAAGGCCCCCCGGTGTGGGAGGCCTTATTGTTCGTCTTCGCATTCTTTATCACACGACGAAACGCCTCCCGGTCAGGGGAAGGTAAAAAAGAATGCGAAGAAAAACGGAACAAGTTTCATGGTGCGATCCTGAACAAGTGTCTGAGTAAAGTAACCGTACTGTTTTCACCCTGTCAATAAAAAACGCGCCCGAAGGCGCGTTGGCGATACACTCAATGTAAAGGATTACTCTTCTTCTTCAACTTCAGCGAAGTTGGCGTCTTTCACCGAGGTGGTGGCGCGACGCGCTTCACCTTTGTGTTGCACTTTATTGAGCTGCCGTTCCAGCTTGTTGATCAAGTCGTTAATCGCGGTATACATATCTTCATGCTTCGCACTGGCGACCAGATGCCCGTTAGGTGTATTGATGGTGGCATCCGCGGTAAAGCCCTGCGGCTCTTTAGAGAGAATGATATGTGGGTTAATCAGGTGTGTTTGCCATTTATCCAGTTTGGCGAGACGGTCTGTGACATGCTGGCGAATTGCCGGAGTAATTTCCATTTGCTTGCTGGTAATGTTCATTGTCATAGATGTTACCTCTTGTCTTTCCGTCTTGGTATTAACAAGCATAACCTGCATAGTGTCAAAATGTGTGATTTGAATCACATTATTTCGTCACTTTTTGTCAACGACAGCTTTTTGTGATTTAAAACGTGAACCCGGAATTTTTACCTTGTTGATACTCATAATAGGGGGCATAGTTGACCGGATGGCCTGCACGGAAACCCGCTCCGGCGGCAGGTAAAACGCATAAAAAAACGGCAGCTCACAGGAGCTGCCGTTTTACATTGGGGAGGAAAATCAGGTATTGCTGCTGTTGGCGGCGATGATTTTCGCCACTTTGTCCGCCTGCGCATTCAGCTGCAGTTTACGGTATGCATTTTCCATCAGCGGTAACGCGTCACGCGTCGCCTGGGTATCCGGATAATCACGCAGCATGCCTTCAACACGGTTTACCACCGCCACCCATGCGCCGCGATCGGTATAGTATTGCGCGACGGAGTATTCATACTTCGCGAGGCGATCTTTCAGGAACACCAGACGTTTGGTGGCATCCGTGACATACTGGCTGTTCGGGTAGCCACGCACCAGTTTTGAGAAGTCATTAAAGGCATCGCGCGCGTGCTGCGGATCGCGGTCGCTACGGTCAACGCCGAAGAAGCCCTGCAATGCGCTGTCATCCAGCGCCATATCAGTCAGGCCGCGCATGTACATGACATAGTCAATGTTCGGATGAGTCGGGTTCAGACGCATGAAACGGTCAATCGCGGCCTGAGCCAGCGGCAGATCGGCGTTTTTATAGTACGCATAGATCAAATCCAGCTGTACTTGCTGGGAATACGGGCCGAACGGATAGCGGTTATCCAGCGCTTCCAGTTGCGTTATTGCCTGTTTCCAGTTACCGTCCTGCAACTTTTGCTGAGCAGTCGCGTAGATTTCATTAGGCGGATTATCAGGCACCTCTTCCTTTGAACCGGAGCAACCCACCAAAGCCAGGCTCAGCGTGGCGGCTGCCACCAGATATTTCATGCGCGTCATGACGTTTTGACTTTCCTCAAAATGTTTATGCGGGAGGATTCTCTGTTCCTGCTCCCGATTAAGACCAGCTACAATAGCACACTATATTAAACGGCAAAGCCGTAAAAACCCAAGGTTAACGAAGAAGCTGTCTATGGCACAACTAGTACAACTCACCGCAACGGTGTCCGAAAATCAACTCGGTCAACGCTTAGATCAGGCATTGGCCGAAATGTTCCCTGATTATTCACGATCGCGAATAAAAGAGTGGATCCTTGACCAGCGCGTCGAGATTAACGGCAAGGTGTGCAGCACACCAAAAGAAAAAGTATTGGGGGGCGAACGCGTCACCATCAATGCTGAAATCGAAGAAGAAGCGCGTTTTGAACCGCAGGATATTCCGCTGACCATCGTCTATGAAGATGATGACATTCTGGTGATCAATAAGCCGCGCGATCTGGTGGTTCACCCGGGTGCTGGTAACCCTGATGGCACCGTACTGAATGCGCTGCTGCATTACTATCCGCCGATTGCTGATGTTCCCCGTGCCGGTATCGTGCACCGTCTGGATAAAGACACCACCGGCCTGATGGTGGTCGCCAAGACCGTGCCTGCGCAAACGCGCCTGGTGGAGTCGCTGCAGCTGCGCGAGATCACCCGTGAATATGAAGCGGTCGCGATTGGCCATATGACGGCAGGCGGTACAGTGGAAGAGCCTATCAGCCGCCACCCGACCAAACGTACGCATATGTCCGTGCATCCGATGGGCAAACCGGCGGTTACGCATTATCGCATTATGGAACACTTCCGTGTGCACACGCGTCTGCGTCTGCGTCTGGAAACCGGACGTACACACCAGATCCGTGTGCATATGTCGCACATTACCCATCCGCTGGTGGGCGATCAGCTGTACGGTGGTCGTCCGCGTCCGCCGAAAGGCGCGTCGGATGAATTTATTGCCGCGCTGCGTCAGTTTGACCGTCAGGCGCTGCACGCGACCATGCTGCGTCTTTATCACCCGATCACTGGCATCGAAATGGAATGGCATGCGCCTATCCCACAGGACATGGTCGATCTGATCGAGGCCATGCGCGCTGACTTCCAGATCCATAAGGACAGCGTAGACTGGCTATGACACACGTGATTATCCCGCAATGGCCGCAGCCTGAGAGCGTGGCGGCCTGTAGTTCGACCCGCATCGGCGGCGTGAGCCTCGCGCCCTGGCACTCACTGAACCTGGGTGCGCATTGCGGTGATAACCCGGAGCACGTCGAGGAAAATCGTCAGCGGATGTTCGCCGCGGGCGGTTTGCCATCGAAACCGGTCTGGCTGGAACAGGTACACGGTGATCAGGTGCAGCGTCTGGACGGCGGGCCTTATGCCTCAAAACGTGCCGATGCGTCATACAGCAATACGCCCGGAACCGTGTGCGCCGTGATGACAGCGGATTGCCTGCCGGTACTGTTCTGTAACCGTGCAGGAACGGAAGTCGCGGCAGCTCATGCTGGCTGGCGTGGTTTATGCGCCGGTGTGCTTGAAAACACCCTGGCCTGCTTTGACGATAGCCCGGACAATATTATGGCCTGGCTTGGCCCGGCGATTGGTCCGCAGGCGTTTGAAGTGGGGCCGGAAGTCCGTGAGGCTTTCATGGCAGTAGATCCGAATGCGGACGCCGCATTTGTCGCCCGCGATGAAAAGTATCTTGCCAATATTTATCTGCTGGCGCGTCAGCGTCTGGCGGGCGCAGGCGTTAGTCAGATCTTCGGCGGTGACCGGTGCACCTTCACAGAAACGAACGAATTTTACTCATATCGCCGCGACAAGACCACCGGGCGTATGGCAAGTTTCATTTGGCTGAGATAACCTAAAGAATCAAGACGATCCAGTGCGCGTCATTTTCTTTCCATATTATTCAGGTCATTAACCTTGAATAATTGAGGGATGACCTCATTTAATCTCCAGTAGCAAATTTGACCTGTTTTCTATGGGAGGAGTTATGCGTCTGGATCGTCTTACCAATAAGTTCCAGCTTGCTCTTGCCGATGCCCAGTCTCTGGCGCTGGGGCAAGACAATCAATTTATCGAACCTCTTCATCTTATGAGCGCCTTGCTGAATCAGGAAGGGGGATCGGTACGTCCTTTATTAACCTCTGCTGGCGTCAATGCGGGCCAACTGCGCACCGCTATTGAGCAGGCGTTAAGCCGTTTACCGCAGGTGGAAGGCACCGGCGGCGATGTGCAGCCGTCGCAGGATCTGGTTCGCGTACTGAACCTGTGCGACAAACTGGCGCAAAAGCGCGGCGACAATTTTATTTCCTCAGAACTCTTTGTTCTGGCGGCGCTGGAGTCGCGCGGTACGCTGGCAGACTTACTGAAAGCCGCCGGTGCGAATACCGCTAATGTGACGCAGGCAATCGAACAAATGCGTGGAGGCGAAAGCGTGAATGACCAGGGGGCAGAAGACCAACGTCAGGCCCTGAAAAAATTTACTGTCGATCTGACCGAACGGGCGGAACAGGGCAAGCTCGATCCGGTGATCGGCCGTGATGAAGAGATCCGCCGCACTATCCAGGTGTTACAACGTCGTACCAAAAACAACCCGGTGCTGATCGGTGAACCTGGCGTCGGTAAAACCGCCATTGTTGAAGGGCTGGCGCAGCGTATCGTCAATGGTGAAGTGCCGGAAGGGCTGAAAGGTCGCCGCGTACTGGCGCTGGATATGGGGTCGCTGGTAGCGGGCGCGAAATATCGCGGTGAGTTTGAAGAACGCCTGAAAGGGGTGCTTAACGATCTCTCTAAACAGGAAGGTAATGTGATCCTGTTTATTGACGAACTGCACACCATGGTGGGCGCAGGTAAAGCCGACGGCGCGATGGATGCCGGGAACATGCTGAAACCGGCGCTCGCACGCGGTGAACTGCACTGCGTCGGGGCGACCACGCTTGATGAATACCGTCAGTACATTGAAAAAGATGCCGCGCTGGAGCGTCGTTTCCAGAAAGTGTTTGTCGCTGAGCCTTCTGTCGAAGACACCATTGCGATCCTGCGTGGTCTGAAAGAGCGCTATGAGCTGCACCACCATGTGCAGATCACGGACCCGGCGATTGTCGCTGCGGCGACCCTGTCACACCGCTATATTGCCGATCGCCAGTTGCCGGATAAAGCCATCGATCTGATCGATGAAGCGGCGTCCAGCATCCGTATGCAGATCGACTCTAAACCCGAAGAACTGGATCGTCTCGACCGGCGTATTATCCAGCTGAAGCTGGAACAGCAGGCGCTGCTGAAAGAATCTGACGAGGCGAGTAAAAAACGTCTGGAAATGCTCAATGATGAGCTGTCCGACAAAGAGCGTCAGTATTCTGAACTGGAAGAAGAGTGGAAAGCGGAGAAAGCCTCGCTTTCTGGCACGCAGACCATTAAATCGGAGCTGGAGCAGACGAAAATCGCCATTGAACAGGCGCGTCGTGTCGGCGATCTGGCGCGGATGTCTGAACTTCAGTACGGTAAAATACCTGAGCTTGAAAAACAGCTTGAAGCCGCCACACAGTCAGAAGGCAAAACCATGCGTCTGCTGCGTAATAAAGTCACGGATGCGGAAATCGCAGAAGTGCTGGCGCGCTGGACCGGCATCCCGGTAGCCAGAATGCTGGAAGGTGAGCGTGACAAATTACTGCGTATGGAGCAGGAGCTGCACGGTCGCGTGATTGGCCAGAATGAAGCCGTTGAGGCGGTTTCTAATGCTATTCGTCGTAGCCGCGCCGGATTATCAGATCCGAATCGCCCGATTGGTTCGTTCTTGTTCCTCGGGCCGACCGGGGTGGGTAAAACCGAACTCTGTAAAACGCTGGCTAACTTTATGTTCGACAGTGATGACGCGATGGTGCGTATCGATATGTCCGAGTTTATGGAGAAACATTCGGTATCACGTCTGGTGGGCGCGCCTCCGGGATATGTCGGTTATGAAGAAGGCGGTTACTTAACCGAAGCGGTTCGTCGTCGTCCTTACTCTGTCATCCTGCTGGATGAAATCGAGAAGGCGCATCCGGATGTGTTCAACGTCTTACTGCAGGTACTTGACGACGGACGCCTGACAGACGGACAGGGGCGGACGGTCGACTTCCGTAACACGGTAGTCATTATGACCTCGAACCTGGGATCCGATCTGATTCAGGAGCGTTTCGGCGAACTGGACTACAGTCATATGAAGGATGTGGTGCTGGGCGTGGTCAGCCAGAACTTCCGTCCGGAATTTCTAAACCGTATTGATGAAGTGGTGGTCTTCCATCCGCTCGGTGAAAACCATATTGCTTCTATTGCGAAGATCCAGCTGCAACGTCTGTATCAGCGTCTGGAAGATCGGGGCTATGATGTGCATATCACCGATGAGGCACTGAAAATGCTCAGCGCCAATGGGTTTGATCCGGTTTATGGGGCGCGGCCATTAAAACGTGCCATCCAGCAGCAGATTGAGAACCCGCTGGCACAGCAAATCTTGTCCGGGGAGCTTATTCCTGGCAAAACCATCCAGCTGGTGGTTAAAGATGAGCAAATAGTTGCCGTGCAGTAATTCACAAAACGAAGAAAACGAGCCCTGCGCGGCTCGTTTTTGTTTAAAAACCAGGCGAAAATACGCTTCACTGGCTCGTTTTGTATGAATATTGTGCGATCGATAAGTTTTTTTAATTTTAGACTTGTCAGCCCGGAATAACTCCCTATAATGCGCCACCACTGACACGGAACAACGGCTTACAGGCCACCGGGTCAGAAGGTCTTCCTCCGGGAATGACCGGCAGAGAAAAGCAAAATAATCGCTTGACTCTGAATGAGGAAAACGTATTATACGGGACCTCGCGACACAGCGCCAAAGCGCGTCGCAACTGCTCTTTAACAATTTATCAGACAATCTGTGTGGGCACTCAAGGACATGGATTCTTAAACGTCGAAAGACGCTAAATGAATACCAAGTCTCTGGAGTGAACATACGTAATTCATTACGAAGTTTAATTCACGAGCATCAAACTTAAATTGAAGAGTTTGATCATGGCTCAGATTGAACGCTGGCGGCAGGCCTAACACATGCAAGTCGAGCGGTAGCACAGAGAGCTTGCTCTCGGGTGACGAGCGGCGGACGGGTGAGTAATGTCTGGGAAACTGCCTGATGGAGGGGGATAACTACTGGAAACGGTAGCTAATACCGCATAACGTCGCAAGACCAAAGAGGGGGACCTTCGGGCCTCTTGCCATCAGATGTGCCCAGATGGGATTAGCTAGTAGGTGGGGTAACGGCTCACCTAGGCGACGATCCCTAGCTGGTCTGAGAGGATGACCAGCCACACTGGAACTGAGACACGGTCCAGACTCCTACGGGAGGCAGCAGTGGGGAATATTGCACAATGGGCGCAAGCCTGATGCAGCCATGCCGCGTGTATGAAGAAGGCCTTCGGGTTGTAAAGTACTTTCAGCGGGGAGGAAGGTGTTGAGGTTAATAACCTCAGCAATTGACGTTACCCGCAGAAGAAGCACCGGCTAACTCCGTGCCAGCAGCCGCGGTAATACGGAGGGTGCAAGCGTTAATCGGAATTACTGGGCGTAAAGCGCACGCAGGCGGTCTGTCAAGTCGGATGTGAAATCCCCGGGCTCAACCTGGGAACTGCATCCGAAACTGGCAGGCTTGAGTCTTGTAGAGGGGGGTAGAATTCCAGGTGTAGCGGTGAAATGCGTAGAGATCTGGAGGAATACCGGTGGCGAAGGCGGCCCCCTGGACAAAGACTGACGCTCAGGTGCGAAAGCGTGGGGAGCAAACAGGATTAGATACCCTGGTAGTCCACGCTGTAAACGATGTCGACTTGGAGGTTGTGCCCTTGAGGCGTGGCTTCCGGAGCTAACGCGTTAAGTCGACCGCCTGGGGAGTACGGCCGCAAGGTTAAAACTCAAATGAATTGACGGGGGCCCGCACAAGCGGTGGAGCATGTGGTTTAATTCGATGCAACGCGAAGAACCTTACCTACTCTTGACATCCACGGAATTTGGCAGAGATGCCTTAGTGCCTTCGGGAACCGTGAGACAGGTGCTGCATGGCTGTCGTCAGCTCGTGTTGTGAAATGTTGGGTTAAGTCCCGCAACGAGCGCAACCCTTATCCTTTGTTGCCAGCGGTTCGGCCGGGAACTCAAAGGAGACTGCCAGTGATAAACTGGAGGAAGGTGGGGATGACGTCAAGTCATCATGGCCCTTACGAGTAGGGCTACACACGTGCTACAATGGCATATACAAAGAGAAGCGACCTCGCGAGAGCAAGCGGACCTCATAAAGTATGTCGTAGTCCGGATCGGAGTCTGCAACTCGACTCCGTGAAGTCGGAATCGCTAGTAATCGTGGATCAGAATGCCACGGTGAATACGTTCCCGGGCCTTGTACACACCGCCCGTCACACCATGGGAGTGGGTTGCAAAAGAAGTAGGTAGCTTAACCTTCGGGAGGGCGCTTACCACTTTGTGATTCATGACTGGGGTGAAGTCGTAACAAGGTAACCGTAGGGGAACCTGCGGTTGGATCACCTCCTTACCTGAAAGAACCTGCCTTGCAGTGCTCACACAGATTGTCTGATGAACGTAATGAGCAAGACGGCTGCGAAGTCGTGACACCTCGTGTCCCCTTCGTCTAGCGGTTAGGACTCCGCCCTTTCACGGCGGCAACAGGGGTTCGAATCCCCTAGGGGACGCCACTTGCTGGGTGTGAGTGAAAGGCACAACCAATCAGTATCTCAAAACAGACCTCCGGGTCTCGTTTGAGATATTTGCTCTTTAAAAATCTGGATCAAGCTGAAAATTGAAACGACACGCTGTTTCTTTTCTCCGTAATAAGAAAAGAAAACGGTGTGTTCGAGTCTCTCAAATTTTTGCAATCAGAAGTGAAACATCTTCGGGTTGTGAGGTTAAGCGACTAAGCGTACACGGTGGATGCCCTGGCAGTCAGAGGCGATGAAGGGCGTGCTAATCTGCGATAAGCGCCGGTAAGGTGATATGAACCGTTATAACCGGCGATACCCGAATGGGGAAACCCAGTGCAATCCGTTGCACTATCATGTCATGAATACATAGTGGCATGAGGCGAACCGGGGGAACTGAAACATCTAAGTACCCCGAGGAAAAGAAATCAACCGAGATTCCCCCAGTAGCGGCGAGCGAACGGGGAGGAGCCCAGAACCTGAATCAGCATGTGTGTTAGTGGAAGCGTCTGGAAAGTCGCAGGGTACAGGGTGATACTCCCGTACACAAAAATGCACATGTTGTGAGTTCGAAGAGTAGGGCGGGACACGTGGTATCCTGTCTGAATATGGGGGGACCATCCTCCAAGGCTAAATACTCCTGACTGACCGATAGTGAACCAGTACCGTGAGGGAAAGGCGAAAAGAACCCCGGCGAGGGGAGTGAAACAGAACCTGAAACCGTGTACGTACAAGCAGTGGGAGCCTCTTTATGGGGTGACTGCGTACCTTTTGTATAATGGGTCAGCGACTTATATTCTGTAGCAAGGTTAACCGTATAGGGGAGCCGAAGGGAAACCGAGTCTTAACTGGGCGTTAAGTTGCAGGGTATAGACCCGAAACCCGGTGATCTAGCCATGGGCAGGTTGAAGGTTGGGTAACACTAACTGGAGGACCGAACCGACTAATGTTGAAAAATTAGCGGATGACTTGTGGCTGGGGGTGAAAGGCCAATCAAACCGGGAGATAGCTGGTTCTCCCCGAAAGCTATTTAGGTAGCGCCTCGTGAATTCATCTTCGGGGGTAGAGCACTGTTTCGGCTAGGGGGTCATCCCGACTTACCAACCCGATGCAAACTGCGAATACCGAAGAATGTTATCACGGGAGACACACGGCGGGTGCTAACGTCCGTCGTGAAGAGGGAAACAACCCAGACCGCCAGCTAAGGTCCCAAAGTCATGGTTAAGTGGGAAACGATGTGGGAAGGCACAGACAGCCAGGATGTTGGCTTAGAAGCAGCCATCATTTAAAGAAAGCGTAATAGCTCACTGGTCGAGTCGGCCTGCGCGGAAGATGTAACGGGGCTAAACCATGCACCGAAGCTGCGGCAGCGACACTATGTGTTGTTGGGTAGGGGAGCGTTCTGTAAGCCGTTGAAGGTGGACTGTGAGGTCTGCTGGAGGTATCAGAAGTGCGAATGCTGACATAAGTAACGATAAAGCGGGTGAAAAACCCGCTCGCCGGAAGACCAAGGGTTCCTGTCCAACGTTAATCGGGGCAGGGTGAGTCGACCCCTAAGGCGAGGCCGAAAGGCGTAGTCGATGGGAAACAGGTTAATATTCCTGTACTCGGTGTTACTGCGAAGGGGGGACGGAGAAGGCTATGTTGGCCGGGCGACGGTTGTCCCGGTTTAAGCGTGTAGGTGTGTGTTCCAGGTAAATCCGGTTCACTTTAACACTGAGGCGTGACGACGAGGCACTACGGTGCTGAAGTGACAAATGCCCTGCTTCCAGGAAAAGCCTCTAAGCATCAGGTAACACAGAATCGTACCCCAAACCGACACAGGTGGTCAGGTAGAGAATACCAAGGCGCTTGAGAGAACTCGGGTGAAGGAACTAGGCAAAATGGTGCCGTAACTTCGGGAGAAGGCACGCTGGTGCGTAGGTGAAGCGACTTGCTCGCGGAGCTGAAACCAGTCGAAGATACCAGCTGGCTGCAACTGTTTATTAAAAACACAGCACTGTGCAAACACGAAAGTGGACGTATACGGTGTGACGCCTGCCCGGTGCCGGAAGGTTAATTGATGGGGTTAGCGGCAACGCGAAGCTCTTGATCGAAGCCCCGGTAAACGGCGGCCGTAACTATAACGGTCCTAAGGTAGCGAAATTCCTTGTCGGGTAAGTTCCGACCTGCACGAATGGCGTAATGATGGCCAGGCTGTCTCCACCCGAGACTCAGTGAAATTGAAATCGCTGTGAAGATGCAGTGTACCCGCGGCAAGACGGAAAGACCCCGTGAACCTTTACTATAGCTTGACACTGAACACTGGTCCTTGATGCGTAGGATAGGTGGGAGGCTTTGAAGCGTGGACGCCAGTCTGCGTGGAGCCATCCTTGAAATACCACCCTTTAATGGCTGGTGTTCTAACGTGGGCCCGTAATCCGGGTTGCGGACAGTGTCTGGTGGGTAGTTTGACTGGGGCGGTCTCCTCCTAAAGCGTAACGGAGGAGCACGAAGGTTAGCTAATCCTGGTCGGACATCAGGAGGTTAGTGCAATGGCATAAGCTAGCTTGACTGCGAGCGTGACGGCGCGAGCAGGTGCGAAAGCAGGTCATAGTGATCCGGTGGTTCTGAATGGAAGGGCCATCGCTCAACGGATAAAAGGTACTCCGGGGATAACAGGCTGATACCGCCCAAGAGTTCATATCGACGGCGGTGTTTGGCACCTCGATGTCGGCTCATCACATCCTGGGGCTGAAGTAGGTCCCAAGGGTATGGCTGTTCGCCATTTAAAGTGGTACGCGAGCTGGGTTTAGAACGTCGTGAGACAGTTCGGTCCCTATCTGCCGTGGGCGCTGGAGAATTGAGGGGGGCTGCTCCTAGTACGAGAGGACCGGAGTGGACGCATCACTGGTGTTCGGGTTGTCATGCCAATGGCATTGCCCGGTAGCTAAATGCGGAAGAGATAAGTGCTGAAAGCATCTAAGCACGAAACTTGCCCCGAGATGAGTTCTCCCTGACCCTTTAAGGGTCCTGAAGGAACGTTGAAGACGACGACGTTGATAGGCCGGGTGTGTAAGCGCAGCGATGCGTTGAGCTAACCGGTACTAATGAACCGTGAGGCTTAACCTTACAACGCCGAAGATGTTTTGGCGGATTTGAGAGATTTTCAGCTTAGACCAGATTAACGTAAAGTCTTGTGGATTTTGCGCTGAGGCAAGGCGGCCAGCGAAGCGATGGAAGGAGCATACTGAAGTATGTGACTGACATTCGCGAGAGCAGCCAACGCCGTATCAGTGTAAAAGACACGGGACAGAGCACAAAGAATTTGCCTGGCGGCACTAGCGCGGCGGTCCCACCTGACCCCATGCCGAACTCAGAAGTGAAACGCCGTAGCGCCGATGGTAGTGTGGGGTCTCCCCATGCGAGAGTAGGGAACTGCCAGGCATCAAATAAAGCAGAAGGCCATCCTCACGGATGGCCTTTTTGCGTTGCGTTGCGTATAAAAAAGCTTAATGCCGGGCAAGCTGCCACACGCTATAGCCTGTAGTAGCACCCGCGACATCCCATGCAAAATCCTTCCAGCTCCAGCCACTTCCTGCCGGGCGGCTATCCCATAACTCTTTTGATGCCCCCAGGCTTACAGAAAACATAAATCCAAAGGCCGCGCTGCGATCCTGATTAATCCCCTGGTGCTGAGCATATTCGTTACCGGCAGCCGCCAGCATGGCTGAGGCGAGGAAATGCTGCGCTTTATCCTGGCCGTGCCATTCGTCATGGGCCATATGGCTACAACCACTAATGAAAAGAAGACCGAAAAGGGGGAGGTATCGCATTATTATCTCCATTAAAAAGCCCCATCAATGACGGGGCTCAGGGCAAGCGCAGAAGTTACAGTATTCGACTAATCAGCCTGTCGATGCGGATCCGACGCAGACGCCGTATAAGCTTACGTACTTTCACCGGGTAATCGGCGATACTTTGCAGATCGCGATAATGCTGCACAACAGTAGTATGCGTACGGATCAACTCCAGCTCTTTATCACGCAGCGGCGCCAGCTCCTGCTTAGGATCGTGGATCAAAATCGCATTTTCCAGATCCAGTCGCCAGGCGCGTGGGTTAAGATTGTTGCCTGTCAGCAGCATCCACTCCTCATCGACCCACATACCTTTAAGATGATAGCTGTTATCTTCATCTTTCCACAGACGAACAACCAGCTGATCGTTATTGACGTAATACTGCAGACGACTCAGGAAACGTCGCAGGTTGATCTCGTAAAGATACGGCAGCGCACCGATGATCTTGAATGGCTCATTTTCGGGGATGAAAAAGTCATTCGCAGTTTTATCACCGACAATAATCTCCACCTTTTTGCCATCGCGCAGCAGCTGGATGATATTGCGCACCAGTATTGCCGGCAGGTTAAAGTATGGCGTACAGATGGTGAGCTTATGCTCGGTGCACGGCATCAGGTGATAGATAGTTTTATTGAGCAGGCTGGATTTTCCCAGCCCGACGAGCGGCGTTACTGCCAGCCGATCGTTATCCGCATCGCCCTGGAAATGATAAGACGCATCGCGTAATTCCTGGCGATAAAGTCGGATATCGTTTTTGATTTCCGGGCTTTTCGGACGCTCCGGATTATCCAGACGATTTACGCCGCGCCCTTGTACCAGATTTTGTTTAACCCAGCCGAGCATTACATCCGCCATCTGCGGATTACGGATAAGCTGATAGCGATCGTAACGGTATTTATCGTGTTGATGCAGGTAAACATCATTCAGACTGGCGCCGCTGTACAGCACGCTGTCATCAATAATGAAACCCTTAAAGTGGAGTACGCCGAGCGCTTCACGGGTGTTAACCGGCACGCCGTAAACCGGTACTTCTACGCCAGGATTTTCCTGGGCCATGCGGCAGTACCAGTCTGCGTTAGTATTGGATGCCGCCGCGCCGATGCGTCCACGCTGCGCACGGTGCCAGTCAACCAGTACGCAAACGTCCAGTTCAGGACGCTGCCGTTTGGCATCATAAAGCGCCGATAAAATGCCTTTACCGCCATCGTCCTGCTCCAGATAAAGCGCAATAAGGCAGATGCGGTGCGTGGCACTGGCGATTTTTTGCAGCAGGGTCTCCCGGAAATCCGCAGGAGAGTAGTAAAACGCGACATCATCAACTGACTGAGAGAGCTTAGGTAGTTGGGCAAGGTGTTGTTGATGTTTATTACGCTTGAATTTTGACAACATCACAGTGCGTTTCTTCTCTGTTTATTGAAGGGTCCTCTGTACTAAGCAGACGACAGAAGCGGGCAATGATACCACCAGAGCCAGCCAAAGTGATCAACATTTCCAGTACCTTACTCTTCATTACTCTGCCGTATCCAGCCGGAGCGTCAGGCCAACGATCCCGTCTTCCAGCTGAACATCGACGTTAAATCCGAGTTTTCGCGCCAGCGTCACCATGCCACGATTGTTGGGCATAGTAATACCGTTCAGGCGTTTAAGTCCGTGATCGCGGGTATAACTGATAAGTTTTTCCAGCAATCGACGCCCAAGGCCGAGGCCTTTCAGATCGGAGCGTACCAGCACGGCAAACTCCGCATCAATATTATCCGGATCGGAAATGGCGCGCGTCACGCCAAGGATCTCATCACCCTGATCGGTTCGGCGTACAGCCACAAATGCCATTTCCCGATCGTAGTCGATCTGCGTCATGTTAGCTAAATCTTCATGGGTAAATTCATTGATCTCACTAAAGTAGCGATAGTAGAGATCTTCTTTTGTTACCTGTGAAATGAATTGTTGTAGCTGTGGTTCGTCTTCCGGGAGGATCGGGCGAAACAGGCTGCGTTCGCCATTTTTCATCTCCACCCACTCTTCCAGATGCTGCGGATAGGGGCGAATGGCCAGCCGGCTGTCATTATTGCCATTAAAGGGCGCCAGTTCGAGCGTCACATCAAGGGCGATGAATTCACTCGCCGAGGCAAGAAGAGGGTGGATATCCAGACGCTGGATCTCCGGGCAGTCGACGATCAGGTTAGACACCTGCACCAGCAGCTGGCTCAGCCCGGCAATATCCAGCGGTCTTAACGCGCTACGGCCGCGGATCTTTTTACTCTTGATCGCCTGGATCACAAGATAACGGGCGAGGTTCATATTAAGCGGTGGCAGGGCGACCGCCGCCTGATCTTCTGCCCGCCACTCCACACCGCCTTCCCCTAACATGATCAACGGCCCGAAGACCGGATCGTGCTCCACCACCACGCGAAGCTCCTGCGCCCCGGCACGGTTTGCCATGCTTTGCACCTTTAAGCCGTGGATGCGCGCCTGCGGCCAGCGCATTTTCACGCGATCGATAATCGCTTCCGCCGCCTGCTGCACTTCAACCGGCGTGCGCAGGTAGAGCATTACCCCCTGCACCTCGGACTTATGGGGAATATCAGGAGAACGCAGTTTTAGCGCCACCGGGTAACCGATTTGCTCGGCAATATGCACCGCTTCGGCGCTGTCGCTGGCGATCCAGGTCGGCAACGTTTGCAGGCCATAAGCACGCAGAACGGGCTGCACTTCATGGGTATCCAGCGAGGTCGCCCCCTCCTCAATCGCTTGTTGCAGGAGGTGATGCGCTTCAGCGGTATTCGCGGTGAGGTTACTGGGCAGCGCAGGGGTTTCACGTAACTGCTTCTGGTTACGACGATACTCAACCATATGCATAAAGGCGGTGATACTTCCTTCCGGCGTGCGATAGGTGGGCAAACCCGCTTCGCTGAACAGTCGTCGCGCCTCCTGGGAGGAGAACTCGCCGCACCAGTTGGTTAACACCGAGACATATTTCCCGCGCGGATGCTTTTTCAGCGCGTCTATTAACGCCCGCGCGCTTTCGCTGCCCGGCGCGGCGGCGCTGGGCGCATGGATCACCAGCAGGGCATCCATATCCGTGCTGTCGAGCAGAATATTCAGCGCGGCAATGTAACGCTCGCTGCTGGCGTCATCGCGTAAATCAAGTGGATTCCCTGCTTCCACATAATGCGGAAGGGCGTCCCGCAAGCGCGCCAGTACCTCATCGCTGAGGGTGGCCAGTTTGCCGTTACGCAGCCAGAGTTCATCCAGCGCCAGCGCGGCGGGGGCAGCGCCGTTACTGACGATCATCAGCCGCTCCCCGCGCAGCGGCCGCATATGGCTTAACGTTTCAACGGCGGAGAAGAGTTCATGGGTGTCCTGAACGCGCAGCAAACCGGCGCGCTGAATAGCGGCATCCCAGGCGGGATCCATGCCGGAATGGGCATGCAGCAACCGCTGAGCCTGCGGGCTACGACCGCTTTTGATCACCAGAATAGGCTTATTACGCGAGGCGCTGCGCGCCGCAGACACGAAACGCCGGGCGTCGCGGAGGTGCTCAAGGTAGAGCAAAATGGCGCTGGTTTTCGTATCCCGGGCAAGGAAATCGAGCAGCTCATCCACATCAATGTCCAGACTGTCGCCAAGCGCAATAAAGTAGGAGAAGCCCATTTCGCGCTGCTGCGCCCAGTCAAGAATAGTATTGGAAACGGCCGCCGACTGGGAAATAAAGGCGAGTTTTCCGCGCCGGATGGGGACGGGAGAGAAACTGGCGTTCAGCCCCTGCCAGGGAGCCAGCAGCCCCAGGCTGTTTGGTCCCAGCAGACGCATCTGGTAACGGCCCGCGCAGGCCAAAAGTTCAGCATGTTGTTCCGGCTGGGCGGAAAGAATAATGCAGGTCTTACAACCTTTCTCACCCAGCGCCTCCAGTAATGCCAGATTACGGCTGGCATTGGTGCAGAGCACCGCCAGATCGGGGGTAAAAGGCAGGCTCGGTATATCCGGCCAGGCCAGCACGCCCTGTACCGCTTTCCACGCGGGGGTGACGGGCAGCACAGGACCGGCAAACCCTCCCGCCAGCAGGTTGCGCATCATCAGATAACCGGCACGATCCGGTTTCATGGATGCGCCAATAACGGCAATCGACTTCGGACGTAACAGCGCTTCCAGCCCTCGTTGGCTCATACAGGTCTCCGGAAAAGAGCGACCCGATGATTCTAAACGCTTTCTGGATCTTCTGCTGTGATACTGCCCTGATGATGAGGTTTTCCCGCCAGATAACGTTCGCGGAAACAGGAGAAATGATCGCCCAGCGTCTGCGCCGCTTCGGTATCATCCGCCAGATCTAACAGCGCGATGGCGACTTCCGCCGTGCAGTACTGATCGTCCGCATGGGCGGCGCGCAACCGGTAGGCTGATACGCGGGACAAGTCGACGGAAATCACCGGCAGCGCATCCAGCCACGGGCTTTTACGAAACATTTTACGCGCTTCGGTCCAGGTGCCGTCGAGCATGATAAACAGCGGCGGCTTACCAGCGGGCGGGGCGGCCAGCACCTGACGCTCGCTTCCGGCATAGGAGGCGGGAAACACCACCATCGGCTGATAACGGGGATCGGCCACCAGATCCAGCAGCGCCTGTGGCGGTTCGGTACGCGACCACTGAAACGCTGCGGTATCCGGCAAGGTATCGGCAATCAGACGCCCGGTATTGCTCGGCTTCATGGGTTCGGTATCAAACATCACCAGGCAAAAGCGGCTGCGCGCGTCGGCAGGCTGAATGGTATCGCACAGGCACTGTTTAAGGGGCAGCAGACAGCGCTGACAGCGGCGGATGCGATTGCCGCGGGCAAGAAAAGGGCGGGTAGCGCGGGCAAGACGTTCAGCCCGGAGTTGCAGAACAGCGTTAGTTTTCATGAGTGCGCGCAGAAAAAACGCTATTGTCGCAGAGGAAAATACGGGGCACAAGTTGTGCCCCGTCAGATCAGAGTGATTCGTTCAGCCAGCTGTCAAAAGGCGCTTTCGGCACGGCGCCGTTTAACATGTCGACGACTTCACCATTTTTGAACAGCATAATGGTCGGAATACTGCGGATACGGAAGCGGGCGCTGAGTTCGCGTTCGGCTTCGGTGTTCACTTTAATAAAGCGTACTTTGCCACTGCGCTCTTCCGCCACGTCTTCAAAGATTGGCGCAAAGTTACGGCACGGGCCGCACCACGGCGCCCAGAAATCCACCACGACCGGCAGATCGTCCTTGAGCAATTTATCCAGGTTTTCACCGGTGGCGTTAATGACTTCGCCATCAAACAGTTCATGACCACAACGCCCACATTTCGCGATGTCATTAACGCGATCCTCGGGAATGCGGTTAAGCGCCTGGCAGCTTGCACATACGGTATTCATAACTAACCTCTGGTAAACCATGGGTACAGGTAGTGACAATAATGTTTCCTGAATGTTACGTATTATCATTGAAGGTGACACAGACAACAACGCGTTTTGTTCAATGAGTACGATAGCCGCTGGCTTTTAAACGAAGTAATGGCTATGCGACTGCACATCGGGTAATCTGCGCGCTTCGCGCAGCGCTGGTGGAGAAAAGCATGAACGACGAACTAAAGAATAAAAGCGGCAAGGTCAAAGTGATGTATGTCCGCAGTGATGATGATTCCGACAAACGCACCCATAACCCGCGTACCGGGAAAGGGGGAGGGCGTCCGGGATCCTCTCGTGCAGACGGTGGCCGTCGCCCCGCCCGCGATGAACGTAAAGGTCCGGGCCGCGATCGCGATCGCAGCCGTGACCGTGATTATGACGGCGAATCCTCTTCGCCATGGCGTACCGTTTCCCGTCCGCCGGTTGATGCGAGCGTGAAGCCGGAGGCCACGACCGCAGGCGGCAAAGCCTTTGTCGATCCTGAAGTCATTCGTCGCCAGCGCGCGGAAGAAACCCGCGTTTATGGTGAAAACGCCTGTCAGGCGCTGTTCCAGAGCCGTCCGGACTGCATCGTCCGTGCCTGGTTCGTGCAAAGCGTCACCCCGCGCTTTAAAGAAGCGCTGCGCTGGATGGCGGCTAACCGCAAGGCATACCACGTTGTGGACGAAGCGGAGCTGGTGAAGGCTTCCGGCACTGAACACCACGGCGGCGTGTGCTTTATTATCAAAAAACGCAGCGGGATCTCCGTTCAGCAATGGGTAGACCAGGCTGGCGAAGAAGATTGCGTACTGGCGCTGGAAGATGTGGGTAACCCGCATAACCTCGGCGCGATGATGCGCAGCTGCGCGCACTTTGGCGTCAAAGGCGTGCTGCTGGACGACGCGGGCATTCTGGAATCGGGTGCCGCGATCCGTACCGCTGAAGGCGGCGCGGAACACGTGCAGGCGGTAACCGGCGACAGCATTATCAGCGCGCTGGATGCGTTCCGTAAAGCGGGTTATACCATAGTCACCACTTCCAGCCATGAAGGTACGCCGTTATCTGCGGCGACGATGCCAAAGAAAATGGTGCTGGTGCTCGGGCAGGAGCGTGACGGGTTATCTGATGCCGCGCTGTCCAGCGCGGATATGAGCATCTCGATTCAGGGAACAGGTAAAGTGGAAAGCCTCAACGTTTCGGTGGCAACGGGTGTGTTGCTGGCGGAATGGTGGCGACAAAACAAAGCCTGATGCAAAAATGCCAGCGTAACGCTGGCATTTTTTTTACTCGGTTTCCGCAGGCAGTACCGGCATCCAGTCGATGGGCGTTTCGCCGTGCTGTTCCAGCCACTCGTTCGCCAGTACGAAATGATGGCAGCCGAAAAAGCCACGGTGCGCCGAAAGCGGCGACGGATGCGGCGCTTTCAATACATGATGGCGCTTGCCGTCGATAATCGCCCCTTTCTTCTGCGCGTGAGATCCCCAGAGCAAAAACACCACCCCTTCACGATGTTCATTAATCAACGCGATTACTTTATCGGTAAAGGTTTCCCATCCCAGACTGGCGTGTGAATGCGCCTGACCGGCGCGCACAGTCAGCACCGTATTAAGTAACAGCACGCCCTGGCGCGCCCAGCTTTCCAGATAACCGTGCGTCGGCCGTTCAAAGCCCGGGATCGATTTCTCCAGCTCCTTATACATATTCAGCAACGAGGGCGGAATGGCGACGCCAGGACGCACAGAAAACGCCAGACCATGCGCCTGCCCGGGGCCGTGATAGGGATCCTGACCTAAAATAACGACTTTCACGTCCCCAAGCTCAGTAAAACGAAAGGCGTTAAAGACATCTTTCTGCGGCGGGTAGATAGTGGCGCCCGCCTGACGCTCGGCGGCGACGGCGTTAAGCGTGTCGATAAAATAAGGCTGCTGTTTTTCTTCGGCCAGCACATCGTGCCATGTCAGTGAAGTGGTCATGCCGCTCTCCAGCGAAAAGTGATAATGCTTAGCTTAACTGCTTATGTTGCCAGAATAAAATTGCCAGGCTTCATAGTGCGAAATTGCCCAAAAAAATTTTAAAGCTTACAAAATAATTTTATTCCTCCCAGGGCTAAAATTGATATAAAACAATTATTTCCATATATAGGCACTTTTGTAGTGTGGTTTTTATTGATTTAAGTCAAAGAATGACGGCTGGCTGACTGGTATATCTACACTCAAGCAACAATGGTTTTACCAATTGGCCGACATCAGGCCGGTTAAAACAAATTATGAAGCCCGGGAGGCATAACATGATTACAGGTATCCAGATTACTAAAGCCGCAAACGACGATCTGCTGAACTCTTTCTGGCTGCTGGACAGCGAAACCGGTGAAGCACGCTGCGTATGCGCAAAAGCCGGCTTTGCAGAAGACGACGTGGTGGCTGTCAGCAAGCTCGGCGAGATTGAATATCGCGAAGTGCCGATGGAAGTGCAGCCGCAGGTTCGTGTTGAAGGCGGTCAGCACCTGAACGTTAACGTGCTGCGTCGTGAAACCCTGATGGACGCAGTGGAGCACCCGGAAAAATATCCGCAGCTGACCATTCGTGTTTCCGGCTATGCGGTGCGTTTTAACTCGCTGACCCCGGAACAGCAGCGCGACGTGATTGCCCGTACTTTCACTGAAAGCCTGTGATAAAGCGTATAAATCAGCGATAAAAAAAGCCGGGTTATTAACCCGGCTTTTTTATTACTCGTTAGTGGTGTCCTGCGAACCGCTTGGCTTGCGGCGCTTACCCACGTTTTTCGCATCGCGATGGCGATTCTTCACCCGCGGTTTCTCTTTTTCTGCTTTTTTCTTCTCGGCGCGTTTCGCCAGCACTTTTTTCGACGGCTTGCCGGTCAGCTTATCGCTTGGCGCACGGGTAGTCGGACGCAATTCATCAATAACGCGGGCTTTCAGCGGCTCGTCAACGTAGCGGCCGACTTTCAGCAGCAGCAGATGATCGTGCGCTTCGACCAGCGAAATCGCCGTGCCTTTACGACCCGCACGGCCGGTACGGCCAATACGGTGCAGATAGATGTCCCCGCTGCGCGGCATGTCAAAGTTGATCACATGGCTCACATCCGGAATATCGATACCACGGGCCGCCACGTCGGTGGCGATCAGCACGTTTACGCGGCCTTCCGTCAGACGTTTGATGCCTTCGGTACGCTTCGCCTGCGGCATATCGCCTTCGAGGTAGCAGTTGTTAATACCAGCCGTACGCAGCAGACCCGCCAGTTCATGCACACGCTCGCGCTTACGCACAAAGACGATGGTGCGGGTCGCATCGTCCTGTTTCAGCAGATGCTGAAGCAGCGCCACTTTGTGATCCAGATTATCGGCGCGGTAATACCACTGATGGATTTTCTTACGCTCGCGTGTGGACGGCGTGGCGGAGACCTCTTCCGGATCCTCCAGCAGACGCTCAGCAAACTCTTTTACCGCATTGCCTTCGAGCGTGGCGGAAAACAGCATGGTCTGTTTGCGCCAGCGCGTTTCGCCTGCAATATGTTCAATGTCCTGCGCGAAGCCCAGCTCCAGCATACGGTCAGCTTCATCCAGAATCAGCGTTTCCACCGCGCGGCAGTCAAAGTTTTCTTCTTTTATGTACTGCATCAGACGACCCGTGGTCGCCACCACGATGTCCTGGTTTTCGCTGAACACTTCCGCGTGGTTCATATAGGCGACACCGCCGGTAATGGTAGCGATGTCCAGATGGGTATTGGCGGCTAACTCACGCGCATGTTCCGCAACCTGCATGGCCAGTTCACGGGTCGGCGTCAGGATCAGAATACGCGGCGGCCCGGATTTTTTACGCGGGAAGTCGATTAAATGCTGCAACACAGGCAGCAGGTACGCCGCCGTTTTACCGGTGCCTGTCGGCGCAGAACCGAGTACATCACGGCCTTCCAGCGCGGGCGGAATAGCAGCCGCCTGAATGGCAGTCGGGCGTGTAAACCCTTTATTCTGGAGCGCTTCCAGAAGGGTTTCATCGAGTTCAAGTTCGGAAAAAGTCGTTACAGTCATGTTCTACCTCTGTGTGGGGCGCTGATTATAGACGTTATGGCTGCAATCTTCATCTGTTTGTGTGGATAAGCCTTCCCCGGCTTATCGCTTTCACCTATGCTACCCCGGTTTCATTAAGAAGGTTGTAAAGAATGTCGCCAGGCAAAACGTTGCTTCGTCGTGATGGATTCACGTTTAAACAGTTCTTTGTCGCGCACGATCGCTGTGCGATGAAAGTCGGTACTGATGGTGTTTTACTGGGGGCATGGTCGCCCGTGGCAGGCGTTAAACGCATTCTTGATATCGGCACCGGTAGCGGCTTGCTGGCGCTGATGCTGGCTCAGCGCACCGGCGATACGGTAGCCATTGATGCGGTAGAACTGGATGAGGCCGCAGCCAGTCAGGCCAGGGAAAATGTCGATGAATCCCTGTGGAAAGCGCGCATTCAGGTGCACAGCGCCGACATTCAGCAGTGGGTAAAACAGTGCACCCAGCGTTACGATCTGATCGTCAGTAATCCGCCTTATTTTGAGAAAGGCGTTGAGTGCGCTAGCGCAGAGCGTGAGCAGGCGCGTTATACCACGACGCTGGATCACGCAGCGTTACTGGCCTGCGCCACGGAATGCATTACCGAAGAGGGCTTTTTCTGCGTGGTATTGCCGGAAAATATCGGCAATGTCTTTACGCAAAACGCGCTGGAAGGCGGCTGGCATCTGCGCCTGCGCACCGATATTTCCGACACTGAAGGGCGACTGCCGCACCGTGTGCTGCTGGCATTCTCCCCGACGCAGGGAGAATGCTTTAGCGACCGGCTGGTGATCCGCGGCCCCGATCAGCGCTATTCCGAAGGCTATACGGCGCTGACCCAGGCGTTCTACTTATTTATGTAAGCCTGGCGATAACACCGACGGCCCGGAGGCAGGCAACAGCGCCGGGTAGTCGAGGGTGTAATGCAGTCCGCGACTCTCTTTGCGCATCATCGCGCAGCGCACAATCAACTCCGCCACCTGTACCAGATTCCGTAACTCCAGCAGGTTGTTGGAGACGCGGAAATGGGCATAGTATTCGTCGATCTCCTGTTGCAACATCTGGATCCGCCGCAGCGCACGCTCCAGCCGCTTAGTGGTGCGCACAATACCGACGTAATCCCACATCAGTAAACGCAGCTCATGCCAGTTATGCTGGATCACGACCCGTTCATCGGCGTTATCCACACGGCTTTCGTCCCAGGCGGGCAGGGCGGCAGTGTCACGTACGTAGGGCATACGGCGGGCAATATCTTCAGCGGCAGACCAGCCGTACACCAGGCATTCCAGCAGGGAATTCGACGCCATGCGGTTTGCGCCGTGCAGTCCGGTGTAGCTGACTTCACCGATGGCGTACAATCCGTCGACATCGGTGCGTCCGGCCTCATCCACCATGACCCCGCCGCAGGTGTAATGGGCGGCAGGGACAATGGGTACCGGCTCACGCGTCAGGTCGATCCCCAGACCGAGCAGTTTTTCGTAGATCGTCGGGAAATGCTGGCGCACGAAGGCTTCTGGTTTATGACTGATGTCCAGATACATGCATTCAGCGCCGAGACGTTTCATTTCATGATCGATGGCGCGGGCGACAATATCCCGCGGGGCCAGTTCGGCGCGCTCGTCAAAATCAGGCATAAAGCGGGAACCGTCCGGGCGTTTCAACAGCGCGCCTTCGCCGCGCAGCGCTTCGGTGAGCAGAAAATTACGCGCCTGCGGATGGAAGAGCGCCGTGGGATGAAACTGGTTAAACTCCAGATTCGCCACCCGACAGCCAGCACGCCAGGCCATGGCGATACCGTCCCCGGAGGCAATATCCGGATTGGTGGTGTACTGATACACTTTTGAAGCGCCGCCGGTGGCCAGCACGACCGCTTTGGCTTTACAGGTTTCCACCACTTCTTTATTGCGATCCCAGATCCAGGCACCCACCACGCGACGCGTACCCGGTAGGCCGATTTTATCGGAGATAATGAGATCGACCGCGTTAGCGCGCTCTAGCACCCGAATATTCGGATGGCTCAGCGCCTGGCTGACCAGCGTGGTTTCCACAGCTTTGCCAGTGGCATCGGCGCTGTGCAAAATACGGCGATGACTGTGCCCGCCTTCCCGCGTCAGGTGATAACCCTCAACGCCGTTGGGTTGAGTGTGGGTATCGAATAGCACGCCCTGATCGATAAGCCACTGCACGCAATGACGGGCATTGCTGGCGACAAATTCCGCCGCATGGGGATCGACAATACCGGCACCGGCGATCAGCGTATCTTCCACATGCGCCGCGATACTGTCGGTTTCATCAAACACAGCGGCAATGCCGCCCTGGGCATAAAAAGTGGAACCTTCGCTGACCGGGCCTTTACTCAGTACCAGCACGTTATGGCGTTCAGCCAGACGCAGAGCCAGCGACAGACCAGCAGCACCGCTGCCAATAATCAGCACATCACAGGCGTGTTCAGGTGTTGTGTTCATTTCGTGTTTAATTTACTAAACAAGGTTGTCGCAGCATAGCACTGCCAATCCCATCAGAGCACCTGTTTTTTAAGGCTGTGTTATAGGTACTAAACAGGTTATATCAGTCAGCGCAGATAAAAAAAGTGAAATTAATTTGCGAAGCAGAGCGTTAGCAACAGATTAAGAGATGAAATCGGGGGCGCGTTGCGTTACTCTTCAGGCGGTTAATAATGCCTTTATTGCTGGTCAAAGTACGTGGTTTAAAGTCCGTAGACTTATAATGAGTTATAACCAACAGTTTGCGAAACGATACACAAAAACAAAGGCGTAACGGAACTATTCACGAAACCTATTCTCTAATGACCTGCTTGCTCATAGTGCAGTATTGGAGTGGCGTTTCGATTACGCGTGGAAACAGGGTTTGGGGAGACATTACCTCGGATGAGCGAGCAGTTAACGGATCAGGTCCTTGTTGAGCGGGTCCAGAAAGGAGATCAGAAATCGTTTAACTTACTGGTAGTACGCTACCAGCATAAAGTGGCGAGCCTGGTCTCACGTTACGTGCCGTCTGGCGACGTGCCGGACGTGGTACAAGAGTCCTTTATTAAGGCCTATCGTGCGCTGGATTCATTCCGGGGAGATAGCGCTTTTTACACCTGGCTGTACCGTATTGCGGTGAATACCGCTAAAAATTATCTGGTGGCTCAGGGGCGTCGTCCGCCGTCTACCGATGTTGATGCAATTGATGCGGAAAACTTCGAAAGTGGCGGGGCGCTGAAAGAAATTTCGAACCCTGAGAACTTAATGTTGTCTGAAGAATTGCGACAAATTGTTTTCCGCACCATTGAGTCGCTCCCTGAAGATTTACGCATGGCTATCACCTTGCGGGAGCTGGATGGTTTGAGCTATGAAGAGATAGCCGTCATCATGGATTGTCCGGTCGGTACGGTTCGTTCACGTATCTTCCGTGCGCGGGAAGCCATTGATAATAAAGTTCAACCGCTTATCAGGCGTTGACGATAGCGGGATACTGGAAAAGGTATTTAGGCATGCAGAAAGAACAACTTTCCGCTTTAATGGATGGTGAAACGCTGGATAGCGAACTCCTTAGCGAGCTTTCGCGCGATCCGGAAATGCAAAAAACCTGGCAGAGTTATCATCTTATCCGCGATTCAATGCGAGGCGATACGGCCGATGTTCTGCATTTCGACATCTCAGCCCGCGTGATGGCTGCCATTGCAGACGAACCGCAACGCCAGACGACGCCGCTGATCCCTGAAGCGCAGCCTGCACCGCAGCAATGGCAGAAAATGCCGTTCTGGAGCAAAGTGCGCCCGTGGGCAAGTCAGCTCACGCAAATGGGCGTGGCCGCCTGTGTATCGCTTGCAGTTATCGTCGGCGTGCAGCACTATAACGGGCAGTCTGATGCCACCCAGCAGCCAGAGGCGCCGGTATTCAATACCCTGCCGATGATGGGTAAAGCCAGCCCGGTTAGCCTTGGCGTTCCTGCTGATGCCTCCCAGCCTGGCGCAGGTCAGCAACAGCAGGTGCAGGAACAGCGTCGTCGAATCAATGCCATGTTGCAGGATTACGAACTGCAACGCCGCCTGCACTCCGAACAGCTTCAGTTTGAGCAGGCCCAGACTCAGCAAGCCGCAGTCCAGGTACCCGGTACTCAAACCTTAGGAACGCAATCGCAGTAATGAAGCAACTTTGGTATGCCATGTCCTTTGTGACGGGTAGCCTGTTCCTCTCCTTCAACGCCTCGGCTGATATATCATCCGGGGCGTTGTTGCAGCAGATGAATCTGGCCAGCCAGTCACTCAATTACGAGATGTCTTTCGTCAGCATCAACAAGCAGGGTGTGGAGTCATTACGCTATCGCCACGCCCGTCTCGATAATCAGCCGCTTGCCCAGCTTTTGCAGATGGATGGCCCGCGCCGCGAAGTCGTACAGCGCGGCAGTGAAATCAGCTATTTCGAGCCTGGTCTTGAGCCGTTCACGCTTAACGGCGATTACATCGTCGACTCGCTGCCGTCGCTGGTCTATACCGATTTCAAACGCATCTCTGCCATTTACGATTTTATCTCCGTCGGACGTACGCGCATTGCCGACCGCCTGTGCGAAGTGATCCGCGTGGTGGCGCGGGACGGCACGCGTTACAGCTATATCGTCTGGCTCGATTCAGAAAGCAAACTGCCGCTGCGCGTTGACCTGCTGGATCGCGACGGTGAAACCCTGGAGCAGTTCCGCGTGATTGCGTTCTCGGTGGACAGCCAGGTGGGAACCAGCATGCAGTCATTGGCTAAAGCCAGTCTGCCGCCGCTGCTCTCCGTGCCGACGGGCGATAAGATTGAATTCAACTGGACTCCGTCCTGGCTGCCGCAGGGCTTCAGCGAAGTGGCCAGCAGCCGCCGGAAATTACCCACGGTGGATGTACCCGTTGAATCGCGCCTTTATTCAGATGGTTTGTTCAGCTTCTCGGTGAACGTGAACGCCGCAAACCAGAACAGTACCGATCAGATGCTGCGTACCGGGCGTCGTACGCTCAATACCACCGTGCGCGGCAACAGCGAAATTACCGTAGTGGGAGAACTCCCGCCGCAGACCGCAAAACGTATTGCGGACAGTCTTAAATTCAGGGCAGTACAATGATTAAAGAGTGGGCAACCGTCGTCTCATGGGAACAGGGCGAAGCCATGGTCAGCTGCGATGTGAAAGCATCCTGCAGCAGTTGCGCCTCGCGTTCCGGTTGCGGCAGCCGCGTGCTCAACAAGCTGGGGCCGCAGACCACGCACACGCTGGTGGTGCCCTGCGACCAGCCACTGGTCGCCGGTCAAAAAGTCGAGCTGGGGATTGCTGAAGGCAGCCTGCTTGGCTCCGCAATGTTAGTGTATATGACGCCGCTGGTGGGTATGTTTGCGGTGGCGGGGATTTTCCAGACCCTGTTTGGTTACGATCTCGCAGCGCTGGGCGGCGCGGTGCTGGGCGGAGCAGGCGGCTTTTTGCTGGCGCGCGCGCTTTCCCCGAAGCTGGCCGCGAAAGACGCCTGGCAGCCGGTGATCCTGAGCGTGGGTTTACCGCCGGACATGCTGCGAGTGGAAACGCCGCACTCCAGCGCCAGTCAATAATTTCACGCCTTTTTGCCTTAATCGTTACCGTACAACAGACAGCGCCGTCGCCTGCCGCGCCGTACGCGGGATGAGCATTTCCCCGCGTCAGGGTTGTAGTGTAGAATGCGGCGTTTCAGACAACAGACGTGGGCTCAGTACAGCGGCCTCTTAGTTTCCGTAAGGCATAAAATCTCCATATATGAAGAACATACGCAACTTTTCGATCATCGCTCACATTGACCACGGTAAGTCGACGCTGTCTGACCGTATTATCCAGCTTTGCGGCGGCCTGTCCGATCGCGAAATGGCAGCCCAGGTGCTTGATTCTATGGATCTTGAGCGCGAACGCGGCATTACTATTAAAGCGCAAAGCGTTACGCTCGATTACAAAGCATCAGACGGCGAAACCTATCAGCTGAACTTTATCGACACCCCCGGCCACGTTGACTTCTCCTATGAAGTCTCCCGCTCCCTTGCCGCCTGCGAAGGCGCGCTGCTGGTGGTGGATGCCGGTCAGGGCGTGGAAGCCCAGACGCTGGCGAACTGCTATACCGCACTGGAAATGGATCTTGAAGTCGTACCGGTGCTTAACAAAATCGACCTGCCGGCCGCCGATCCTGAGCGCGTGGCGGAAGAAATTGAAGACATCGTCGGCATTGATGCCACCGACGCCGTGCGCTGCTCAGCGAAAACCGGCGTGGGCGTGGGTGACGTGCTGGAGCGTCTGGTGAAGGAAATTCCTGGCCCGCAAGGCGACCCGGATGCACCGCTGCAGGCGCTGATCATTGACTCCTGGTTCGATAACTACCTGGGCGTGGTCTCGCTGATCCGTGTGAAAAACGGCACCCTGCGTAAGGGCGACAAAATTAAAGTGATGAGCACCGGCCAGGTCTACAACGCCGATCGTCTGGGCATTTTCACCCCGAAACAGATCGACCGTACCGAACTGAACTGCGGTGAAGTAGGCTGGCTGGTTTGCGCCATTAAAGACATCCTGGGCGCGCCGGTGGGCGATACCCTGACGCTGGCGCGTAATCCGGCAGACAAAGCGTTGCCTGGCTTTAAAAAGGTGAAGCCGCAGGTTTACGCCGGTCTGTTCCCGATCAGCTCTGACGACTACGAAAACTTCCGCGATGCGCTGGGTAAACTCAGCCTCAACGATGCCTCCCTGTTCTATGAGCCGGAAAGTTCTACGGCGCTGGGCTTTGGTTTCCGCTGCGGCTTCCTTGGCCTGCTGCACATGGAGATCATCCAGGAGCGTCTGGAACGTGAATACGATCTGGAGCTGATCACCACCGCGCCGACGGTAGTTTACGAAGTGCAAACCACCTCGAAAGAAACGATTTACGTCGACAGCCCGTCCAAGCTGCCGCCGCTGAATAACATCGAAGAGCTGCGCGAGCCGATCGCCGAATGTCACATGCTGCTGCCGCAGGAATATCTCGGTAACGTCATCACGCTGTGTATTGAGAAACGTGGCGTGCAGACCAACATGGTTTACCACGGTAAGCAGGTGGCGCTGACCTATGAAATTCCGATGGCGGAAGTGGTGCTCGACTTCTTCGATCGCCTGAAGTCCACCTCCCGCGGCTATGCGTCGCTGGATTACAACTTCAAACGTTTCCAGGCCTCTGACATGGTGCGCGTGGATGTCCTGATCAACAACGAGCGCGTCGATGCGCTGGCGCTGATCACCCACCGCGATAACTCCCAGTACCGTGGACGTGAGCTGGTGGAAAAAATGAAAGATCTGATCCCGCGTCAGCAATTCGACATCGCGATCCAGGCCGCCATTGGCAACCATGTTATCGCCCGTTCAACGGTGAAACAGCTGCGTAAAAACGTACTGGCGAAATGCTACGGCGGCGACGTCAGCCGTAAGAAAAAGCTGCTGCAAAAACAGAAAGACGGTAAGAAGCGTATGAAACAGGTCGGTAACGTCGAGCTGCCACAGGAAGCCTTCCTCGCCATTCTGCATGTAGGCAAAGACAGCAAATAAATTAAGGAGTTGGCATGGCGAATATGTTTGCCCTGATCCTGGTGATCGCGACGCTGGTGACCGGGCTGTTATGGTGTGTGGATAAATTTATCTTTGCACCAAAGCGCCGTGAACGCCAGGCGGCGGCGCAGGCGGCCACCGGCGATGCAATCGATCCGAAAACGCTGAAAAAAGTCAGCCCGAAACCGGGCTGGCTGGAAACCGGGGCATCGGTTTTCCCCGTGCTGGCCATTGTACTGGTGGTGCGTTCCTTCATTTACGAGCCATTCCAGATCCCGTCTGGCTCCATGATGCCAACGCTGCTGATCGGCGATTTCATTCTGGTGGAGAAATTCGCCTATGGGATCAAAGATCCGATTTACCAGCACACCTTGATTGAAACGGGTCACCCGAAACGCGGCGATATCGCCGTATTCAAATACCCGGACGATCCGCGCCTTGATTACATCAAACGCGTCGTGGGCTTGCCGGGTGACAAGGTGAGCTACGATCCGGTGACCAAGCAGGTGACGGTACAGCCAGGCTGTCGTTCTGGTCAGGCGTGCGAAAGCGCGCTGCCGATCACTTACTCTAACGTGGAGCCGGGCGATTTTGTGCAGACCTTCGGCCGTAAAAACGGCGGTGAGGCGAGCAGCGGTTTCTTCGCGCTGCCGAAAGGGGAAACCCGTGACAACGGCATTCGCCTTAACGAGCGTAAAGAGACGCTGGGCGACGTGACGCACCGTATTCTGATGGTGCCAATCGCGCAGGATCAGCTGGGGATGTATTACCAGCAGCCGGGTCAGCAACTGGCCACCTGGATCGTGCCGCCGGGACACTACTTCATGATGGGTGATAACCGCGATAACAGCGCGGACAGCCGTTACTGGGGCTTTGTGCCGGAAGCGAATCTGGTAGGGCGCGCGACGGCGATCTGGATGAGTTTCGAGAAACAAGAAGGTGAATGGCCAACCGGCGTGCGTTTCAGTCGCATCGGCGGCATTCATTAATTTGTCGGGTTGCAGTCGTCATGGCTGCAACCCAAATTATTTCTCTGATAAATCTATTCCGTTAACGACATACCCCGCCGTTGTGTATAGAATATTCCCCCGAAGTTTAAGGTTGGCGCTGCAAGGTGCCACGGCACACGAAACCGCGTTGGTTTGCTCAGGTCGGTTTCGTGTGCTGTATTTTTTACGCATTATTTTATCTGGTATCGCATGAATCCCATCGTAATTAATCGGCTTCAACGGAAGCTGGGCTACACTTTTCATCATCAGGAATTGTTGCAGCAGGCATTAACCCATCGCAGTGCCAGCAGCAAGCACAATGAACGTCTCGAATTTTTGGGTGACTCGATTTTAAGCTTTGTGATCGCCAATGCGCTGTATCACCGTTTTCCACGCGTGGACGAAGGCGATATGAGCCGCATGCGCGCCACGCTGGTGCGCGGCAATACCCTGGCTGAGATCGCCCGCGAATTTGAACTCGGCGAATGCCTGCGCCTCGGGCCGGGCGAGCTGAAAAGCGGCGGCTTTCGCCGTGAGTCTATCCTTGCCGATACCGTTGAAGCGCTGATTGGCGGCATTTTCCTCGACAGCGATATTCATAACGTCGAAAGACTGATCCTCAACTGGTATCAAAGCCGTCTGGATGAAATCAGTCCGGGCGATAAACAAAAAGATCCGAAAACGCGTTTGCAGGAATACCTGCAGGGGCGTCATCTGCCGCTGCCGTCTTATCTGGTGGTGCAGGTGCGTGGTGAAGCCCACGATCAAGAATTTACTATCCACTGCCAGGTAAGTGGTCTGAGCGAACCGGTGGTAGGCACAGGTTCCAGCCGCCGTAAGGCAGAGCAGGCCGCCGCCGAACAGGCGCTTAAAAAACTGGAGCTGGAATGAGCGAAGAAAAAACATACTGCGGATTTATTGCCATCGTGGGGCGTCCCAACGTTGGCAAATCCACCCTGCTGAACAATCTGCTCGGGCAGAAGATTTCTATTACTTCCCGTAAAGCGCAGACCACCCGTCACCGTATCGTGGGCATCCACACCGAAGGGCCGTATCAGGCTATCTACGTGGATACCCCGGGTCTGCACATGGAAGAAAAACGCGCCATTAACCGCCTGATGAACAAAGCGGCAAGCAGCTCCATCGGCGACGTAGAGCTGGTTATTTTCGTGGTGGAAGGCACGCGCTGGACGCCGGACGACGAGATGGTGCTGAACAAACTGCGTGATGCCCGCGCGCCGGTGATCCTTGCGGTGAACAAAGTGGACAACGTGCAGGAGAAAGCCGATCTGCTGCCGCATCTGCAGTTCCTGGCAAGCCAGATGAACTTCCTCGACATCGTGCCGATGTCTGCGGAAACCGGTATGAACGTTGATACCGTGGCAGGGATTGTGCGTAAGCATCTGCCGGAAGCGATCCATCACTTCCCGGAAGAGTATATAACCGATCGCTCCCAGCGCTTTATGGCGTCTGAAATCATCCGTGAAAAACTGATGCGTTTCCTCGGCGCAGAGCTGCCTTACTCGGTAACGGTAGAAATTGAGCAATTTGTCACTAACGAGCGCGGTGGTTACGACATCAACGGTCTGATCCTCGTCGAGCGCGAAGGGCAGAAGAAAATGGTGATCGGCAACAAGGGCGCGAAAATCAAAACCATTGGTATTGAAGCCCGCAAGGACATGCAGGACATGTTTGAAGCCCCCGTGCATCTTGAGCTGTGGGTGAAGGTTAAATCCGGCTGGGCCGATGACGAGCGCGCCCTGCGTAGTCTCGGTTACACCGACGATCTGAAGTAAGCCCTTATGGAAGGCTGGCAGCGCGCTTTCGTCCTGCATAGTCGTCCCTGGAGCGAAACCAGTCTCATGCTGGACGTCTTCACGGAAGAATCCGGTCGCGTGCGTCTTGTCGCAAAAGGGGCACGCTCTAAACGCTCCAGCCTTAAAGGCGCGCTACAACCCTTTACCCCTCTGCTGCTCCGCTTTGGCGGACGCGGCAACGTCAAAACGCTGCGCAGCGCCGAAGCCGTCTCCCTGGCGCTGCCTTTAAGCGGAATTTCCCTGTACAGCGGTCTGTATATCAACGAGCTGATTTCGCGCGTGCTGGAGCACGAGACGCGCTTCTCTGAACTCTTCTTTGAATACCTGCACTGTATCCAGGCGCTGGCGGGCGTCAACGGTTCGCCGGAGGCCATTCTGCGCCGCTTTGAACTGGCGTTGCTCAGTCACCTGGGGTACGGCATCGATTTCCTGCACTGCGCAGGCAGCGGCGACGTGGTGGAAGACACCATGACCTACCGCTATCGCGAAGAGAAAGGATTTATCGCCAGTGTCGTGCTGGATAACCGTACCTTTACCGGACGTCATCTGCGGGCGCTGGCGGAGCGCGAGTTTCCTGATGCCGACACGCTGAAGGCCGCGAAACGCTTTACCCGCATGGCCTTAAAGCCGTACCTTGGCGGTAAGCCGCTAAAAAGTCGCGAACTGTTTCGTCAGTTCATTCCTAAGCGCGCGGCACCCGATCCCCAATAAAATGAACATGTCATACGAGGACTGTCATGGCTGAATTACTGTTAGGCGTTAACATCGATCACATTGCCACATTGCGTAATGCGCGCGGCACGGCGTACCCGGATCCGGTGCAGGCCGCGTTTATCGCTGAACAGGCGGGCGCGGATGGTATTACCGTGCATCTGCGCGAGGATCGTCGGCACATTACCGATCGCGACGTGAAGATCCTGCGCCAGACGCTGGATACGCGCATGAATCTGGAAATGGCCGTTACCGATGAGATGCTGGACATTGCCTGTGACACCCGTCCGCATTTTTGCTGCCTGGTGCCGGAAAAGCGTCAGGAAGTGACCACCGAAGGCGGGCTGGACGTCGCCGGTCAGCGTGAAAAAATGCGCGCAGCCTGCAAACGTCTTGCTGATGCGGGCATCCTGGTCTCACTGTTTATCGACGCCGATGAAGCGCAAATCAAAGCCGCTGCGGACGTGGGCGCACCTTATATCGAGATCCACACCGGCTGCTACGCCGATGCGAAAGACGAAGCCGCGCAGGCAAAGGAACTGGAGCGCATCGCGAAAGCCGCAACCTATGCCGCCAGCCTCGGCCTGAAAGTGAACGCCGGACACGGTCTGACCTACCATAACGTGAAAGCCATCGCCGCCCTGCCGGAAATGCACGAACTGAATATCGGTCACGCGATTATTGGTCGCGCGGTAATGAGCGGGCTGAAAGAGGCGGTCAGCGAAATGAAACGTCTGATGCTGGAAGCGCGTCGCTAATGGCGATCCTGGGATTAGGGACGGATATTGTCGAAATCGCCCGTATCGAAGCGGTGATCGCCCGTAGCGGCGATCGCCTGGCGCGGCGCGTGCTGGCGGATAACGAGTGGGCCATCTGGGCTTCGCATCAGCAGCCGGTACGCTTTCTGGCGAAACGCTTTGCGGTAAAAGAGGCGGCGGCAAAAGCCTTCGGCACCGGCATTCGCAACGGGCTGGCCTTTAATCAGTTTGAAGTGTACAACGACGAACTGGGCAAGCCGAGCCTGCGGTTATGGGGCGAGGCGCTGAAGCTGGCAGAAAAAATGGGCGTCAGATCGATGCACGTTACGCTGGCGGATGAGCGGCACTACGCCTGTGCGACGGTGATTATCGAAAGCTAGATTTTATCGGCGTGATGCAACATCACGAACTTATCCCACAGCTGTTCGTTATTTTCGATATGTGCCGGATCTTTTAAGATGGTATTCGGGATCGGGCACACCTTCTGACAGGTGGGCGTTTCGTAATGGCCCACACACTCGGTGCAGCGATCGCTGTTGATTTCATAAATGCTGTCGCCCATCGAAATGGCCTCGTTCGGACACTCTGGTTCGCACATATCGCAATTTATGCATTTTTTGGTGATCAACAGCGCCATCAGGAAAATCTCAGAAACAACACAAACAGGGCGGGCATTATACGCCCAATTTCTGCTCAGACCAGTTTTTTTACCAGTGCTTCACTGTGACGAATACGCTCCGGCGCGTGTTCAATATCCTGCTGCACCAGCGCCATAAACAGCAGATCGGTTAGCATCATCTGCGCGCTGGAAGAGGAGATGGCCGCGCTGCGCGTCGCCTGTTCCTCCGCAATGGTGTACAGACAGTGGGAGGCCCGCTGTTGCAGCGTGTTGGGCGTAAAGCCGGTAATGGCAAGGATCCTGCCGCCGACGCGGAAGGTTTCGTCCGCCGCCAGATTGATTTCCCGCCGCTCGCCGGAATAGGACACCGCCACCAGCACGTCACCCGGCCCCAGCGCCTGTACCGTTGCCAGCAGCGCGTGCATATCCTGCTCCACCACCGCGTTAAAGCCAATCTTTAGCAGCTTCCAGCCAAAGTTCCGCGCCACCAGTCCGGATGCGCCGATCCCGGTGAGCACAATACGCCGCGCGCCGCGCAGCAGCTGCACGCTCTCCTGAAGTTTTTCTTCGCTGTTCACGTCCAGGGTCGCATGCATGGCGTTCACATTGTCCTGGATAAGTTTCTCGCCCACCAGACGCAGCGGATCGTCGCCGCGGATCTGATTATGCAGCGGCACGGCCTGCGGGTTCGGATGGCTGACCAGCGCTTCGCTTATCGCCAGCTTCAGCGCCGGAAACCCTTTAAAGCCGAGCTTCTGGGAGAATTTCACCACGCTGGACTGGCTGACGCCGGCTTCGCTGGCTAACTGCTGGGAGCTAAGGTGACGGGCCACGTCCGGCTGCGCCAGAATAAAATCCGCCAGCTTCTTATCGCTCTGCGCCAGCCCAGGGTAGCGCTGACGGATGCGAATCAAACAGTTCATAGGCTCTCCCCGACAAAATGTGACAATGGTTGCAAATTACACATTCCGCTCGCATGAATGAATATAATATTCCATCATGCCGCGGTTAAAGTGAATAAAAAATTCTTGAGGTCGAAATATGAATCTTGGCTTACTGGTATCAGAAACACGCAATTCACAGACAATGGATTTAGATGCCTTGTCGACCATCGAACTGGTTAACCGTTTTAATCAACAGGATACGCTGGTCGCCCTGGCAGTGAAAGAAACATTACCCGAGGTGGCGAAAGCGGTGGATGCCGCCGCCGCCGCCCTGAAGTCCGGCGGGCGGATTATTTATATGGGCGCGGGCACCAGCGGGCGGCTGGGGGTGCTGGATGCCTCTGAGTGTCCGCCCACCTTTGGCGTACCGCATGGGCTGGTGGTCGGGCTGATTGCCGGCGGGCCGGGGGCGCTGCTTAAAGCGGTGGAAGGCGCGGAAGACGATCCGCTGCTGGGGGAGGGCGATTTACAGGCGCTGAACCTGAAGGCAGAGGATCTGGTGGTCGGGCTGGCCGCCTCCGGGCGCACGCCTTATGTCATCGGCGGGCTGAAGTATGCCCGTACCCTCGGCTGTACTACGGTGGCGATCTCCTGTAATCCCGGCTCGCCAATCGCGCAGATCGCCGATATTGCCATCTCCCCGGTGGTCGGGCCGGAAGCGCTGACCGGCTCCACACGCCTGAAATCCGGCACCGCGCAAAAACTGGTGCTGAATATGATCTCCACCGGTGCGATGGTGAAGTTCGGCAAGGTCTATCAGAACCTGATGGTGGATATGAAGGCCACTAACGTCAAACTGGTGGATCGCGCCTGCCGCATGGTGGTGGAAGCCACGGGCGCGGAACGCAGCGAAGCCGAAGCGATCCTCAAACAAACCGACTATGACGTCAAACCAGCGATCCTGATGATCCTCAGCGGGCTGGATGCCGCCGCCGCGCGGGCAAAACTCGCGGCGCACCAGGGCTTTTTACGCGCAGCATTAGAAAATTAACGAGGCGGGTATGGATAAAACCACAACGCTGGCCAGTGAGATCCTGCGGGGCATTGGCGGGCAGCAGAATATTTCGCGTCTGGAAAATTGTATGACGCGGGTGCGCGTCGAAGTGCACGACGATGCGCTGCTGGATATTGCCGGTTTAAAACAACTCCCCGGCGTCAGCGGCTATGTGAAGCAGGGGGAGCAGCACCAGCTGATTGTCGGGCCTGGCAGGGCCGCGCAGGTAGTGGATGCTATGAAAGCGCTGATGGGGGCTAAAGGCGACACGCCGGTGACCGACGACGTTGAGCGCAACAAAGCCCAGGCCAAAAGCAAATACAAAGCGCCGATGAGCGATGCGCTGCGCATGCTGGCGAACGTTTTCATTCCGCTTATTCCGGCCTTTATCGCCTCGGGGCTTATCACCGGCATCATTAATATCCTCAAGCGCCCGGATATTGTTGGCGACGTGGCGACCCAGTATCCCAACCTGCTCGGTCTGCTGGCGATTTTCGGCAGTGCGGTGTTTGCCATCATGAACATTCTGGTGGGGGTGAATACCGCGAAAGTGTTCGGCGGATCGCTTGCAATGGGCGGCGTCATGGCGGGGATTTTGTCCAGCCCGCAGCTGGCGCAAATTACCCTGTTCGGGGAACAGCTCCAGCCGGGACGCGGCGGGGTGATCGCCGTGCTGCTGGTGGTGGCGCTGATGTGCTGGATCGAAAAGCGCCTGCGCGCGCTGCTTCCCGGCTCTATTGAGCTGATCCTTAACCCGCTGCTGACCACGCTCATCACCGGCGCGATTGCCATAGTGGCGCTGCAACCGCTTGGCGGCTGGATCTCCGAAGCCATCGCCCACGGTGCGTCCTGGGCTATCGATCGCGGCGGTTTCCTGGTGGGCGCGATCATGGCCGGGACATTCCTGCCGCTGGTGCTGACCGGGCTGCATCAGGGGCTGGTGCCGATCCACGTCGAGCTGGTGCAGGCCCACGGCTATAACGCGCTGTTGCCGATCCTCTCTATGGCGGGCGTAGGCCAGGTGGGCGCGGCTATCGCGGTGCTGATGAAAACCCGTAACAGCCGCCTGAAAAAGCTCTGTAAAGGGGCGCTGCCGGTAGGTTTGCTGGGTATTGGCGAACCGCTGATTTTTGGCGTCACCCTGCCGCTCGGCAAGCCATTCCTCGGGGCTTGTCTGGGCGGTGCCGTGGGCGGGGCGCTGATCAGCTACTTTAAAGTGGCGACAGTGATCACCTTCGGAATTTCCGGTTTACCGCTGGCATTAACGATAGTGACCGGAAAAGTCGTGCTCTATCTGTTAGGCTATTTAGTGGCGGTTATTGCCGGGTTCCTCTTTACCTGGCTTTTAGGGTTCAACGATCCAGAGGAGTAAGGTTTGGCTAACAGCGAGCGTCGTGTCGTTTTTTTTGACCTGGATGGCACACTGCATCAGCAGGATATGTTTGGTACCTTCTTGCGTTACATGTTGCGTCGTCAGCCACTGAATGCGCTGCTCGTTCTGCCGTTGCTGCCCATTATCGGCGGCGCGTTACTGATCAAAGGACGCGCCGCGCGCTGGCCGATGAGCCTGCTGTTATGGGGCTGTACCTGGGGGCACAGCGAAGCGCGCCTGAAACAGCTGGAAAAGGAGTTTGTCGCCTGGTTTCGCACCAAAGTCACCGCGTTCCCCGTGGTGCAGGACCGTCTTACCAACTATCTTGCCGCCTCCGACGCCGACATCTGGCTGATCACCGGTTCGCCGCAGCCGCTGGTGGAGCAGGTCTATTTCGATACCCCCTGGCTGCCGCGCGTCAATCTGATCGCAAGCCAGGTCCATCGCCGTTACGGCGGCTGGGTGCTGACCATGCGCTGCCTCGGCCATGAAAAAGTGGTGCAGCTGGAGCGCAAAATCGGCACGCCGCTGCGGCTGTACAGCGGTTACAGCGACAGCAAACAGGACAACCCCCTGCTTTACTTCTGCCAGCATCGCTGGCGCGTTACGCCGCGCGGCGAACTCCAGCAACTCGAATAGTGCCTGATACATAGCGACTGTGTATAATGCGCCCCGCTTTTATCACTGGAGTGCTATAACTTGTCCGACGCTGAATTGACCCATGAATACTGGATGCGCCATGCGCTTACGCTTGCTCAGCGCGCCTGGGATGAAGGGGAAGTACCGGTTGGCGCGGTGCTGGTGCACAATAACCAGGTGATTGGCGAAGGCTGGAACCGGCCCATTGGCCGTCACGATCCCACCGCCCACGCCGAAATTATGGCGCTGCGGCAGGGCGGGCTGGTACAGCAAAACTACCGTCTGCTGGATACCACGCTCTATGTGACGCTGGAGCCGTGCGTGATGTGCGCAGGCGCAATGGTGCACAGCCGCATCGGGCGGCTGATCTTCGGCGCGCGGGATGCGAAAACCGGCGCGGCAGGATCCCTTATCGACGTGCTGCACCATCCGGGTATGAATCACCGGGTGGAGATTATGGAAGGCATTCTTGGCGAGGAGTGCGCCGGTATGCTGAGCGCCTTTTTCCGGGCGCGGCGGGCCGAGAAAAAAGCGTTGAAAAAGGGCGCGACAGACGCGCGCTAAGGCGCGGGTTTTTGCACCGGCGGCAGCTGCGCCGGAGCCTGAGGTAGTATCAGCGGGGAATGGCCCAGCACCTCCGCCGGGGAAAACGCGCTGAAAGGCAGCACGCCTTCTTGAGGCGCATCCAGTTCCTCTATCTCCACGATCGGATAGCTTTGCGCCAGACGCAATGCCTCCGCCGCCTGTTTCTCTTTCTCCTGCAAATACCCTACCAGGCTTATCTGATACTTACGGATATTCTCCACATAGGCATAGGCCTCGTGACCCCGCGCATAGCCATAGGTGAGTTTGCTGTACCAGGGCTTCTGGCTCAGTAAGGGCAGGCGTTGCTTAACATCAGACCAGCTGTCCGGATTACCTTTGGTGCGGGCGGTCAGCGCGCGGGCGTCCAGCATGTGCGCGTAACCCATGTTATAGGCCGCTAGCGCAAACCAGATACGCTCTTCTTCCGGCACCGTCTCCGGCACTTTGCCCATCATGTCCTGCAAATAGCGCGCGCCGCCGCTGATACTCTGCTCAGCATCGGTACGATCGCTCAGGCCAAGGCTCTGGGCAGTGTTTTTGGTCAGCATCATTAAGCCGCGCACGCCGGTGGGCGAGGTGGCCTGGGTGTCCCAGTGGGATTCCTGATACGAAATTGCCGCCAGCAGCCGCCAGTCAATATTCTGCGCGTATTTCTCAAACAGCGGCTGCAGTTCCGGCAGCACATTGTCCACCGCCCGCAGGAAGGAGCGGGTATCGACATAGTCAAAGCCCTCGCCGTGGCCGAGATACTTCTCCTCCAGCCGCGCCAGGGTACCGTCTTCATTGATATCGTTAAAGAAATCGAGCATCGCCGCAGACAGGGTGTTGTCGCTGTCTTTGTGAGTAAACCAGGTTACCGGCTGCTCATCGCTGATATCCAGCGCCACCGCCAGTTCCGGATGCACCCGCTGGAACAGGCTGATGGCGACAGAATCCGCCACCGTGTACGCCAGCTTACCGTCTGCCACCTGTTGCAGCAGGGCGCTGGTGCCGAGTTTTTCATCCACCGTCCAGCTCAGATCCGGGAATTTCTGCGCTTTCAGCGCCTGCAAGTCGTTGATGGCGACATGCCCCGGCGCAATGGTCAGCTGCGAGGCGTTCACTTCCGCGAGCGAGCGCGGGCGATAGCTGCCCACCCGGTATACCAGTTGTTGCGAGACGGAATAGTAGATTGGCCCGGCCTGATAATTACGCACGCGCTCGCTGTTATACACCAGCCCGGCGGCCAGCATATCGGCGCGATCATGATCGAGATCGTCAAACAGCTGGCTGATATTCTGGCGCACCGTCACTTTCAGCGTCACGCCCAGATAATCGGCAAACTGCTGCGCCAGTTCGTAATCCAGACCGGAAGGCTTGTCGTCCACAGAAGACCAGGTCAGCGGGGAGACAATGGTGCTGACGCGCAGCTCACCGCGCGCCTGGATGGCGGCGATGCGGTTTTCGGCTTTAGTTGACCAGGGAATGGAAGGCCACAGCGCCGCTGCCAGCAGCAGGGTAACGATGCCGATAAGCAGATAATTAAGCTTTAATTTTTTCAATTAGTTAATTCTCTGCGCCGCGCGAGTCCTGAGTAGATGCTGCCCTGATAACAATAATGCGTGATGAAGGATGAGCGGCATTTTGCTTAACAATAAGGCAGTTGGCAACTAATTCGCAAAGCGGCAGGCGCAGCGGCGCAAAAACTGCGCCGATTTTATTTCCACGCAAACGGTTTCGTCGGCGCTCACTATTCTCTATAATGTGCCCGTTTTCCCCACCTTGCGCATACGTAAAGCGTCACCGACGCGCTAAAGACGAGAGACTTATGATGGAAATTCTGCGTGGTTCGCCTGCCCTGTCTGCCTTCCGTATCAACAAATTGCTGGCGCGTTTTCAGGCGGCCGACCTTCCTGTAAGCAACATTTACGCCGAGTATGTCCATTTTGCCGATCTCACCGCCCCGTTAACTGCCGATGAACACGCCCAACTGGCGCGTCTGCTGCAATACGGCCCGGCGCTCGCCAGCCATACCCCGGCAGGCAAACTGATCCTGGTGACGCCGCGTCCCGGCACCATTTCACCCTGGTCATCCAAAGCCACCGATATCGCCCACAACTGCGGGCTGGCGCTGATCAGCCGCCTTGAGCGCGGTGTGGCGTATTATGTTGACGCCGCTGAACTGAGCGTGGAACAGTGGCAGGCCGTGGCGGACGAATTGCATGACCGCATGATGGAAACGGTGTTCGCGGCGCTTGATGACGCGCAGCAGCTGTTTGCCCATCACCAGCCTGCGCCGGTTTCCAGCGTGGATATGCTGGGGCAGGGGCGTCAGGCGCTGAACGATGCCAACCTCCGTCTGGGGCTGGCGCTGGCGGAAGACGAAATTGACTACCTGTTCGATGCCTTTACCCGTCTGGGCCGCAACCCGAACGACATCGAGCTCTATATGTTCGCCCAGGCGAACTCCGAACACTGCCGTCACAAGATCTTTAACGCTGACTGGGTGATCGACGGCGAACAGCAGCCGAAATCGCTGTTTAAAATGATCAAGAACACCTTTGAACAGACCCCGGATCACGTGTTGTCGGCCTATAAAGACAACGCCGCCGTGATGGAAGGTTCAGAGGTGGGGCGTTTCTACGCCAGCCACGAAGAAGGGCGCTACGACTTCCACCAGGAGCCGACGCATATCCTGATGAAAGTGGAAACCCATAACCACCCGACGGCGATCTCGCCGTGGCCGGGCGCGGCAACCGGCTCCGGCGGTGAAATTCGTGATGAAGGCGCCACCGGGCGCGGCGCGAAGCCGAAAGCCGGGCTGGTGGGCTTCTCCGTTTCCAACCTGCGTATTCCGGGCTTTGAACAGCCGTGGGAAGAAGATTTCGGCAAGCCGGATCGCATCGTGACGGCGCTGGATATTATGACCGACGGCCCGCTTGGCGGCGCGGCCTTTAATAACGAATTCGGTCGCCCGGCGCTGAACGGCTACTTCCGTACCTATGAAGAAAAAGTGAACAGCCACAACGGCGAAGAGCTGCGCGGCTATCATAAGCCGATCATGCTGGCGGGCGGGATCGGCAACATTCGCGCCGATCATGTGCAAAAAGGCGAGATCAACGTTGGCGCGAAACTGATCGTGCTGGGCGGCCCGGCGATGAATATCGGTCTGGGCGGCGGCGCGGCGTCCTCTATGGCCTCCGGCCAGTCCGACGCGGATCTCGATTTTGCCTCCGTCCAGCGCGACAACCCTGAAATGGAACGTCGTTGCCAGGAAGTGATCGACCGCTGCTGGCAGCTTGGCGAGGCTAACCCAATCCTCTTTATTCATGACGTCGGCGCGGGCGGTCTGTCCAACGCCATGCCGGAACTGGTGAGCGACGGCAACCGCGGCGGTCGGTTCGATCTGCGCAAAATCCTCAGCGATGAGCCGGGCATGAGCCCACTGGAAATCTGGTGTAACGAATCCCAGGAGCGTTATGTGCTGGCGGTCGCCGCCGATCAGTTACCGCTGTTCGATGCCCTGTGCCGTCGCGAGCGCGCCCCTTATGCGGTGATTGGCGAAGCCACCGAAGAGATGCACTTAAGCCTGGCCGACAGCCACTTCGACAATCAGCCTATCGACATGCCGCTGGACGTGCTGCTGGGTAAAACGCCGAAAATGACCCGCACGGTGCAGACGCAAAAAGCGGCAGGCGAAGCCTTTAACCGTCAGAACATCACCGTGGCGGAGGCGGTTAACCGCGTGCTGCATCTTCCTGCGGTGGCGGAAAAAACTTTCCTTGTCACCATCGGCGACCGCAGCGTCACCGGTATGGTGGCCCGCGATCAGATGGTGGGGCCGTGGCAGGTGCCGGTGGCGAACTGTGCCGTGACTACCGCCAGCCTCGACAGCTACTATGGCGAAGCCATGTCGCTGGGCGAACGCGCGCCGGTGGCGCTGCTGGACTTTGCCGCCTCTGCCCGTCTGGCGGTGGGCGAAGCCCTGACCAACATCGCCGCCACGCAGATTGGCGACATCAAACGCATTAAGCTCTCCGCCAACTGGATGGCGGCAGCCGGCCACCCTGGCGAAGACGCCGGGCTGTATGAAGCGGTCAAAGCGGTGGGCGAAGAACTCTGCCCGGCGCTCGGCCTGACCATTCCGGTGGGTAAAGACTCCATGTCGATGAAAACCCGCTGGCAGGACGGCAACGAACAGCGCGAAATGACCTCGCCGCTGTCGCTGGTGATCACCGCCTTTGCCCGCGTGGAAGACGTGCGCCATACCATCACGCCGCAGCTCTCCACCGACGATAACGCCCTGCTGCTGATCGACCTGGGTAAAGGTCACAACGCGCTGGGCGCAACGGCGCTGGCGCAGGTGTATCGTCAGTTGGGCGACAAACCGGCGGACGTACGCGACGTGTCGCAGCTGAAAGGCTTCTACGATGCCATCCAGGCGCTGGTGGCGGGACGCCAGCTGCTGGCCTATCACGACCGCTCTGACGGCGGCCTGCTGGTGACGCTGGCAGAGATGGCTTTTGCCGGTCACTGCGGTATTGAAGCCGATATTGCCGCGCTGGGGGACGATCGCCTGGCCGCGCTGTTCAACGAAGAGCTGGGCGCGGTGATCCAGATCCGCGCCGCCGACCGCGAATCGGTGGAAAACATTTTAAGCAAACACGGTCTGGCGGACTGCGTGCACTACCTGGGCAAGGCCGTAACGGGAGATCGCTTTACGCTTACCGCCGGGCAACAGCCGGTGTTCAGCGAAAGCCGTACCACGCTGCGTATGTGGTGGGCAGAAACCACCTGGCAGATGCAGCGTCTGCGCGATAACCCGGAATGCGCTGACCAGGAGCACCAGGCAAAAGCCAACGATGCCGATCCGGGTCTGAACGTGAAGCTCTCCTTCGACATCAACGAGGACATCGCCGCGCCATATATCGCGACAGGCGCGCGTCCGAAAGTGGCGGTACTGCGCGAGCAGGGCGTTAACTCCCATGTTGAAATGGCGGCGGCATTCCACCGCGCCGGTTTCGACGCTATCGACGTGCACATGAGCGACCTGCTGGCGGGCCGTACCGGTCTGGATGATTTCCAGGCGCTGGTGGCGTGCGGCGGTTTCTCCTACGGTGACGTGCTGGGGGCAGGGGAAGGCTGGGCAAAATCCATTCTGTTCAACAGCCGCGTACGTGACACCTTCGAAACCTTCTTCCATCGCCCGCAGACGCTGGCGCTGGGGGTATGTAACGGTTGCCAGATGATGTCCAACCTGCGCGAACTGATCCCTGGCAGCGATCTGTGGCCGCGCTTTGTGCGTAACCACTCCGACCGTTTTGAAGCCCGCTTCAGCCTGGTGGAAGTGACGCAAAGCCCGTCTCTGCTGTTGCAGGGGATGGTCGGCTCGCAGATGCCGATTGCCGTTTCTCACGGGGAAGGTCGTGTGGAAGTGCGCGATGACGCCCATCTGGCGGCGCTGGAAAGCAAAGGCCTGGTGGCGCTGCGTTTCGTGGATAACACCGGCAAGGTGACGCAGACCTATCCGGCTAACCCGAACGGCTCGCCGAATGGCATCACCGCCGTGACCTCGGAAAACGGTCGCGTAACGCTGATGATGCCGCACCCGGAACGCGTATTCCGTACCGTCAGCAACTCCTGGCACCCGAAAAACTGGGGCGAGGACAGCCCGTGGATGCGTATCTTCCGTAACGCCCGTAAGCAACTGGGATAATGCTCACACGCCACTGTCGGTTTTAGCCGACAGTGGCGCATTTTCCTGTCTCTTTTTGGCGACACTTAACTCATTGATTTTGTTAGTGATGACCTTTGCGCTTCCGCTGTGTTGCTTTTTGGCGACAGTATGGCGTAAAAGTGAGCAGGCTAAGTACCACCGTTTAAATAATTAAATCCTTTTAATTCAATGGTTAAATAATAAACCCTGTACATTGGCACGGGTTGTGCATATTATAAGGCAGTGGCTCATTCACCTTCTTATGTCAGCCCCTCCGGGACGTGCTACATAAACTCAGAATGACGCACAAAAAGGTGCCTGCCGTCCAACTGCTGATCATAGCGCTGCTATTTCAGACCCCGGGCGAAACGTCGAGTAAGGCACCGCCTAATTCCAGATAAAGCCGGGTAATTCCCGGCTTTGTTGTTTTTGTCCCACGGTAATCTTAACTTTCCCCCGGCGCGTTACTCAGTTAGCATCCTCTAAAATCCGCTTTCACGAGAATAGTGCGTTGAAACCCTGGCCCGGCTTCCCCCGCTCCCTGCGACAACTGGTTATGATGGCCTTTTTGCTGATCCTGCTGCCGCTGTTAGTGCTGGCCTGGCAGGCATGGCAGAGCCTTAATACCCTCAGCGCCCAGGCGGCGCAGACCAACCGTACCACGCTGATTGACGCCCGTCGTAGCGAGGCGATGACCAACGTTGCCCTCGAAATGGAGCGCAGCTATCGCCAGTATTGCGTGCTGGACGATCCCACCCTGGCCCGCGTCTACCAGAGCCAGCGTAAGCGCTACAGCGATATGCTGGATGCCCACGCGGGCGTGCTGCCGGATGAAAAACTCTATCTTGCGCTGCGCCAGGATCTGAACGATCTGGCGCAGTTGCAGTGCCATAACAGCGGCCCCGGCGACGCCGCCTCAGCGCGGCTGGAAGCCTTTGCCGCCGCCAATACCATGATGGTGCAGTCCACGCGCGCGGTGGTGTTTTCCCGCGGGCAACAGCTGCAACAGGAGATCGCCGAGCGTGGACAGTTTTTTGGCTGGCAGGCGCTGGTGCTGTTTCTGGTCAGCCTGGGGCTGGTACTGCTGTTTACCCGCATGATCATCGGCCCCGTGAAGGGCATTGAGCGGATGATCAATCGTCTTGGCGAAGGGCGCACGCTCGGGCAGCGGGTGCTGTTTAAAGGGCCGCGGGAATTACGCTCGGTGGGCGAGCGCATTCTCTGGCTCAGCGAGCGCCTCGCCTGGCTTGAGTCCCAGCGTCACCAGTTTTTACGCCATCTTTCCCACGAACTGAAAACCCCGCTCGCCAGTATGCGCGAAGGCACGGAGCTGCTCGCCGATGAAGTAGTTGGCCCGCTCACCCCGGAGCAAAAAGAGGTGGTGGCGATTCTGGATGACAGCAGCCGTAACCTGCAAAAACTCATTGAGCAACTGCTGGATTACAACCGCAAGCTGGCGGATGGCGCGGTCGAACTGGAAAGGGTTGATTTAGCGCCGCTGGTGGAGGCAGTGATCGCCGCACACAGTTTACCGGCACGGGCTAAAATGATGCATACCGACGTCTCACTGCCGGAAACGCACTGCCTGGCGGAGCCGATGCTGCTGATGAGCGTGCTCGATAATCTCTACTCGAACGCGGTGCACTATGGGGCTGAATCCGGTAACATTTATATTCGCAGCTACACTCATGGGGCACGCTTAGCCATTGAGGTAGCCAACACGGGTACGCCGATCCCCGAAGCGGAACAGGCGATGATTTTTGAACCCTTTTTCCAGGGAAGTCATCAACGAAAAGGGGCGGTGAAAGGCAGTGGGCTGGGGCTGAGTATCGCCAGAGACTGTATTCATCGCATGCGAGGTGAGCTGCATCTGGTGGCCGACAGCCAGTCAGATGTCTGTTTCCGCATTGAGCTACCGCTCAGTGCGCCGGAAAAATCCCTAAAATGAATCTACGTCTGGTGAGTATGTCGCACATTTTTAATCGCGTGCTGAACGCGGTGTCGTTGTCAGGGCTTCTGCGCGCAGGCTTGCCCTGTCTGCTGCTGACGGGCTGTATTGCCCATGTGCCAAAAAGCGCCGTCAACGAAAAACAGGAAGAGAAACTTCCCCAGCATCAACTGGCGGATTTCCTGTCCACCGACTGCAACGACATCTGGTCGCTGCACGGAAAATCTGTGGATACTAACCCGCTGTACTGGCTGCGCGGCATGGACTGCGCGGAACGCCTGGCGCCCGCGACCGCCCGCGCCGAAGCGCGAAGCTGGCCGGATGACACCTGGCAGGATACCTTCAAGCGCGGCATTCTGCTGGCCAGCGCCAAAATTTCACCGGTGGAACGTCGCGCCTTCGTTACCCGTCTCGACACCCTCAGCCCGCAGCTACCGGCCCAGGTGCGTCCGCTGTATCAGGTGTGGCGCGAAGGGCAGGCGCTGCAATTACAGCTGTCAGAAGAGCGCTACCGCTACAGCAAGCTCCAGCAGTCTGCCGATGGCGAACTGGATACCCTGCGTCAGCAGCAGCAATACCTGCGTGAACAGCTGGAAACCACCTCGCGCAAACTGGAAAACCTGACCGATATCGAACGGCGTTTATCGACGCGCAAACCCGCCGGTAACGATCTGCCTTCCGCCAACCCTGACGTAAAAAATGAGGATGCCAGCCATGACAAGCCGTAAACCCGCCCGTCTGCTGCTGGTGGACGACGATCCTGGTTTACTGAAGTTGCTCGGCCTGCGCCTGACCAGCGAAGGTCACAGCGTGGTCACCGCTGAGAGCGGGCAGGAAGGGTTGCGCGTGCTGACGCGGGAAAAAATCGATCTGGTGATCAGTGACCTGCGGATGGATGAAATGGACGGCATGCAGCTGTTCGCCGAGATCCAGCGCCAGCAGCCGGGCATGCCGGTGATCATCCTGACGGCGCACGGCTCAATCCCCGACGCGGTGGCCGCCACCCAGCAGGGCGTATTCAGCTTTCTTACCAAGCCGGTGGATAAAGACGCGCTCTACAAAGCCATCGACGGCGCGCTGGAGCACTCCGCCCCGGCGGGGGATGACCTCTGGCGGGAAACCATTGTCACCCGTAGCCCGCTGATGCTGCGTCTGCTGGAGCAGGCGCGCATGGTGGCACAGTCGGACGTCAGCCTGCTGATTAACGGCCAGAGCGGCACCGGCAAAGAGATCCTCGCCCAGGCGATCCACAACGCCAGCCCGCGCAGTAAAAACGCCTTTATCGCCATCAACTGCGGCGCCTTGCCGGAACAGCTGCTGGAATCCGAACTTTTTGGTCATGCCCGTGGCGCCTTTACCGGGGCGGTCAGCAGCCGTGAAGGGCTGTTTCAGGCGGCGGAAGGCGGCACGCTGTTCCTCGACGAAATCGGCGATATGCCCATTCCGTTACAGGTGAAATTGCTGCGCGTGTTGCAGGAGCGCAAAGTGCGCCCGCTCGGCAGCAACCGCGATATCGACATCAACGTGCGCATTATCTCCGCCACCCACCGCGATCTGCCGAAAGCGATGGAGCGCGGCGAGTTCCGCGAAGATCTCTTTTATCGTCTGAACGTGGTGAACCTGAAAATCCCGGCGCTGGCGGAGCGTGCCGAAGATATCCCGCTGCTGGCGAATCACCTTCTGCGCCAGTCAGCGGATCGCCATAAACCCTTCGTGCGCGCCTTTTCCACCGACGCCATGAAGCGGCTGATGACCGCCAGCTGGCCCGGCAACGTGCGCCAGCTGGTGAACGTTATCGAGCAGTGCGTGGCGCTCACCTCCTCGCCGGTGATCAGCGACGCGCTGGTGGAGCAGGCGCTGGAAGGGGAGAACACTGCGCTACCGACCTTTGCCGAAGCCAGAAACCAGTTTGAGCTGAACTATCTGCGCAAACTGCTGCAAATCACCAAAGGTAACGTGACTCACGCCGCGCGCATGGCCGGGCGCAACCGCACCGAATTTTATAAATTGTTATCGCGCCATGAACTTGATGCGAACGATTTTAAAGAGTGATCCGCAAAGCGCAGTGAATATGGTAGTGTGAGCAACCGATAACGTAGCCGCCTGCAGGCAAAAATTCAGGGAACCACCATGAAAAAGATTGATGCGATTATTAAACCTTTCAAACTGGATGATGTGCGCGAAGCGCTGGCCGAAGTGGGCATTACCGGGATGACCGTGACCGAAGTGAAAGGCTTTGGCCGCCAGAAAGGGCATACCGAACTGTACCGCGGCGCTGAGTACATGGTGGACTTTCTGCCGAAAGTAAAAATTGAAATTGTCGTCACCGACGATATTGTTGATACCTGCGTGGATACCATTATCCGCACGGCGCAAACCGGCAAAATTGGCGACGGTAAAATCTTTGTCTTCGACGTCGCCCGCGTGGTGCGTATCCGTACCGGTGAAGAAGACGACGCGGCTATCTAACATTCTTGCCGGGTGGCGCTGCGCTTACCCGGCCTGCAAAACTCTTCGCAGGCCCGTGCAGGCGAAGCGCCGCCGGGCGATTACAGCACCTTATGAGGCCCGAAACATTCGTAGTAAATGTTGTCTTTATTCACGCCCGACTCCACCAGCTGCCGCGCGGCAAACTGCATAAACACCACAGGTCCGCACAGATAGAACTGCATCGCCGGGTCGGAATACAACCCTTCAGTCTGACTCAAATCCATCAGGCCTTCGCTGTTATAACCCGCTCCCGCGCGATCCGTATCGGTCGGCAGTCGATACCAGGTGTGCGAACTAAAGTGTGCAAGCTGCGCGCCAAGCTGCGCCACTTCATCGGCAAAAGCATGCACATCGCCATTCTCCGCCGCATGGAACCAGTTCACCTGCGCGGCGTGCTGACGGCTGACCAGGGTATCGAGCATCGCCAGCATCGGCGTCTGGCCGACGCCCGCGGAAATCAGCGTCACCGGTGTTTCCGGCGTCACCTGTAAGAAGAAATCTCCCGCCGGTACCGCCAGATGCACGATGTCACCCACAGTCGCGTCATTATGCAGCCAGTTCGACACCTGACCGCCCGGCTCGCGCTTCACAGCGATACGATAGCTTTTCCCGTCAGGTTTGCGGGTAAGGGAATACTGACGAATTTCCTGATGCGGAAAACCTTCCGGCTTCAGCCATACGCCGAGATACTGCCCCGGCTGATAATCCGCCACCGGCTGACCATCCACCGGCGCAAATTCAAAACTGGTGATAAGCGCACTCTGCGGATTTTTTGCGGTGATGCGAAACGCTCGTGTGCCTTCCCAGCCGCCGGTTTTGCTGGCGTGCTCCTGATACAGCTCGCTTTCACGATTTACAAACACGCCTGCCAGTACGCCATAGGCTTTGCCCCACGCATCCAGCACTTCCTGACCCGGACTGAACATCTCATCCAGTGTCGCCAGCAGATGCTCGCCGACAATGTTGTACTGTTCCGGTTTGATCTGAAAACTGGTGTGCTTCTGGGCGATCTTCTCCACCGCCGGCAGCAGCGCGGGCAGATTTTCAATATTGCTGGCATAGGCGGCAATGGCATTGAACAGCGCTTCACGCTGATCGCCATTGCGCTGATTGCTCATATTGAAGATCTCTTTCAGCTCCGGATTGTGTTTAAACATCCGGTCATAGAAATGGGCGGTAAGTTTCGGGCCGGTTTCGACGAGCAGGGGAATGGTGGATTTCACGGTGGCGATGGTTTGAGCGTCTAGCATGGCAGCTTCCTTTTTAGCAGAACTATAAGTTGTATTTTATATGCATCTTATAGAAATAACCCTGCGCTTGTAAATGACTTAGTGCATTTTAGTTATGATGGCTCACAGTCATGAAAAATTTACATCACAAAGCTGAAAAGAAATCCGGTTCCGCCGGGTTACGGCTTTTCCATCAAACCCTTGTACGGCGGGCAGCCAATCGTTTGCGTAAAATCCTTTGTCAAGACCTGTTATCACGATATGAATCAGTTATACTGGTCGCCGTTGCCCAAAAGGGCCCCCCTTCAGAGCTGTAATTACCGTTAGCTGAGTCAGGAGATGCGGATGTTAAAACGTGAAATGAACATTGCCGATTATGATGCCGAACTGTGGCAGGCTATGGAGCAGGAAAAAGTACGTCAGGAAGAACACATTGAACTGATCGCCTCCGAAAACTACACCAGCCCGCGCGTGATGCAGGCTCAGGGCTCTCAGCTGACCAACAAATATGCGGAAGGTTATCCGGGTAAACGTTACTACGGCGGTTGTGAATACGTGGATATCGTTGAGCAACTGGCGATCGACCGCGCGAAAGAACTGTTCGGCGCTGACTACGCTAACGTCCAGCCGCACTCCGGCTCGCAGGCTAACTTCGCGGTGTACACCACGCTGCTGCAACCGGGCGATACCGTGCTCGGCATGAACCTGGCGCACGGCGGCCACCTGACTCACGGCTCCCCGGTTAACTTCTCTGGCAAGCTCTACAATATCGTGCCTTACGGCATTGATGAGACCGGTCATATTGATTACGCAGACCTCGAAAAACAGGCGCAGACCCACAAGCCGAAAATGATCATCGGCGGCTTCTCCGCGTACTCCGGCGTGGTTGACTGGGCGAAAATGCGTGAAATCGCCGACAGCATCGGCGCTTACCTGTTTGTCGACATGGCGCACGTGGCCGGTCTGGTTGCCGCGGGCGTTTACCCGAACCCGGTGCCGCATGCGCACGTGGTGACCACTACGACCCATAAAACGCTGGCTGGCCCGCGCGGTGGTCTGATCCTCGCGAAAGGCGGCAGCGAAGAGCTGTACAAAAAACTGAACTCTGCGGTCTTCCCTGGCGCGCAGGGCGGCCCGCTGATGCACGTGATCGCCGGTAAAGCCGTAGCGCTGAAAGAAGCGCTGGAGCCGGAATTCAAAACCTACCAGCAGCAGGTGGCGAAAAACGCGAAAGCGATGGTGCAGGTATTCCTCGATCGCGGCTACAACGTGGTGTCCGGCGGTACCGATAACCACCTGTTCCTGCTGGATCTGGTGGACAAAAACCTGACCGGTAAAGAAGCTGACGCCGCGCTGGGTCGCGCTAACATCACGGTGAACAAAAACAGCGTGCCGAACGATCCGAAAAGCCCGTTCGTGACCTCCGGTATCCGTATCGGCAGCCCGGCCATCACCCGTCGCGGCTTCAAAGAAGCGGAAGCCCAGGAACTGGCTGGCTGGATGTGCGACGTGCTGGACAGCATCAACGATGAAGCGGTGATTGAACGCACGAAACAGAAAGTGCTGGAAATCTGCGCCCGCTTCCCGGTTTATGCCTGATCCGCGATAAACCCTGAAAAGGCCGCGTAAGCGGCCTTTTTTATTGCCGGGTGGCGCTGCGCTTACCCGGCCTACTTGTCTTCGGTTCTTCGGGTTAATGCAGGCCCGCGCAAGCGCAGCGCCGCCGGGCATAACCCGCCAGCCGTTAATGTAGGCCCGTGCAAGCGCAGCGCCGCCGGGCATAACCAGTTCATGTAGGCCCGTGCAAGCGCAGCGCCGCCGGGCAATATCACCGCTCCCCGCGCAGCGTCACACCCACATCTCCGCCCGGATGCACCGCCAGCAGCGTCTCTTTCGTATACCCGCTCTCGCTCATCAGACAGGCACAGGCCGCATCAAAAATCGCCAGCACCAGGATGATGGACGTGGTTGCCAGCATATTCAGCGGATCCACTTCCCGCTGCACGCCCGTTGAGATCACCAGCCGCGCCGCCTGAGCAATCGCCGACCCGCGGTTTTCCGTGACGCTGATCAGCGGCACTTGTCTGGCCGCCAGCCCCGGCAGCAGGCGGGTCAGTTCGTCCGAGTTGCCGCCGCGGGACAGCATGATCATCAGATCCCCCGACCGTAAAAAACCCAGATCGCCGTGGGCGGCATCGGTGGCGTTCAGATAGATCGCCGGACGCTCCACGCAGGCCAGCATATGGGCGATTTTACGCGCCGCGATGCCGGAGGTTCCCACCCCGGTGACCACGATTTTCCCCGTACAGCCGCGCAGCTCTGCCAGCAGGGCGTCCCACTGCTCAGCGGTAAGATGCTGGCCCAGTCCGGCCAGCGCGTCGCTGTAGGTTTGCCAGGCCTCGTTTGCCTGACGCCAGGCGCTGTTCATTCAACCTCCTGCATCAACTGACGGTATTTCATATGATCGAGGTACATCTCATGGAACACCTGATATTTACGATCGTAATACTGCTTGATACGGTTGGTTTGCGGCGTCACCGTTTTACCGATACGGCTCATCACTGACATCGCCTCCGGGAAGCTGTCGAAGACGCCTGCGGCCACGGTGCCCATCATCGCACTGCCCAGCAGCATGGCTTCACTCTCTTCCGGTAACAGCATGGCGCAGCCAGTGGCGTTGGCGTGCTCCTGCACGAACACCGGATTTTTGGTGCCGCCGCCGCTGGCCATCACGGTATCAATGGCGTAACCGGTCTGATTCATGGTTTCAATAATATGGCGGGTGCCCAGCGCAATCGCCTGAATGGTCGCCAGATATTGCAGCGCCATGTCCTCGGGCGTGCGGGAAAGCTTCAGGCCGGTGATCGCCCCGGTGAGCGTCGGATTAGCGCGCGGCGAGCGGTTGCCGTGGAAGTAGGGGAGGATATGCATATCGCGGGTCAGAAAGGCGATGTTTTCCGGCTCGCCCGCCATTTTACGCAGCAGGGCATTCAGCAGTTCATAAATGGTCTGCCCCTGGGTTTTTGCCTGCGCCAGCAGCGTTTCATAGCAGGGATGCGACTGGATCACATGATCGATAAGCGCGCCTGTCGCCGACTGGCCGCCTTCGTTCAGCCAGTAGCCAGGCAGCACCGCCGAATAGTACGGCCCCCAGACGCCGCCGATAAAACGCGGCGCTTTCGAGATAGCCATATGCCCGGTGGAAGTCCCGCCGATCAGCGCCACGCGGCGATCAAAATCCGCCACTTCCCCTGACACGCCACAGGCGCCCAGCGTACCGAGCGTACCGGCGTGGGCATCTATAATCGACACGCTGACCGCCGTGCCCGGGATCAGCCCCATTTCGCTGGCGGCGCGCGGCGTCAGGCCGTGGCCGAGCGGTTCGCCCATGGTTTTCACATAGCGGCCAATTTTTTCCGCGTCGTGCTCAAGTAAATCTTCCAGCCCAATCTCACGGAAATAGCTGCCGTCCCATTTATCTTCATGCCCCATGTAGGTCCACTTGCAGACGGTGGAGCAGAGGGAGCGGGTGTCATCGTCGGTGGCGCGCCAGGTCAGGAAGTCCGGCAAATCAAAATAGTAACCGGCGTTAGCCCAGGTGTTCGGCATGTGTTGTTTCAGCCACAGCAGCTTTGGCGTCTGCATTTCCGGGGAAATGATGCCGCCGACGTAATCCAGCACCCGATGGTGCAGGGCGTTAATGCGGTCGGCCTGGGTAATGGCGCGGTGATCCATCCACACAATAATGTTCTGCTCGCTGCGCCCGGAGGGGCTGACGGTCAGCGGCTTGCCCTCTTTGTCCAGCACCACCAGCGAACAGGTGGCGTCGAATCCCAGCCCCTTCACCTGGATCGGATTGACGTCCGACTGGTTAATGGCATCGCGCACCGCATTACACACCGCCTGCCAGATATTGTCTGAAGACTGCTCAACGAAATCCGCCTGCGGGCGATACATTTCAATGGCCCGGCTCGCCTGGCCGACCATTCTGCCGTTCAGGTCAAACACGCCCGCGCGGGCGCTTCCGGTTCCGACATCCACACCAATGAAGTAACTCGCCATCTTTTTTCTCCTGAAATCAGGCTTTACGATTCTGTAAGGCAATAAAGAGGATCAGCACCGCGCCCCAGAGCGCCATCGTCAGATAGCTGCTGATCCCCAGCAGATTGAAGCCGCTTTCCAGCATTTGCAGCACCACCAGCGCCAGCACCAGGCCGATGACGCGGCCAAAGCCGCCGTCCGGGTTGATGCCGCCAAGCACCGAGGCAAGAATGGTCACCAGCAGATAGGATTCGCCATACCCGGCTTTCGCCGAGTTGAACTTCGCCATCATCAGGATGGCCGCCACCCAGCCGAGCAGGGCGGAAATCACGTAGACGGAAATCTGCACCCGCACGGTATTCACCCCGGAATAGCGCGTCGCCTGCTCGTTGGAACCGACCAGATAGAGGCTGCGTCCAAGCGTCGTGTGCTCCAGTAACACCCACAGCAACACGGCTACAAGAATAAACAGCAGCAGGGCGACGGGGATCCCCGCGAGGGTGGCGTTACCTAAATACTGGATCGCCGCCGGGAAGCCGGAGATCACCGTGCCGTTAGAAAACAGAATGTTCAGCCCGGAGATCAGCGTCATGGTGCCGAGGGTCGCAAGAATAGGCGAGACGCCCACCCAGGCGATGAGCGCGCCGTTTAGCACGCCAATCGCCACCGCGACGGCCAGCCCCGCCAGCAGCGCCAGCATAAAGAAGAGGGGATTATCCGGATGGCTGACAATAATCGCCGCCATCACCAGCGAACAGGCGTTAGCACCGGCAATAATCGACAGGTTAATGCCGCCGGTGAGCATGGTCAGCCCCATGCCCAGCGCCAGCATGCCGAGGATCGGCAGCTGCGAACTGATGGACTGGAAATTCGCGACGCTGAAAAAGCGGCTGCCCAGCAGCGCCGAGAAGACCACGGCAACGACAATAATGATCACGCACTGGAGGCGAATGATGGCATCACCAGGCAGATAACGGGTGAAGGTTTTCATCTTAAAGTTCCCCTGCGAGTTTGCGTTTTTCGTTCCACGCCGTCGCGCTGATGCTGATCAGGATAATGGTGCCGCTGAACACGGTGTGCCAGTAAGAGGAGACGCTTAACAGCGTCAGGCCGTTTTGCAGGAAGGCCAGCAGGATCACCCCGAGCAGCGTGCCGGTCAGCGTGCCGCGACCGCCGGTCATGCTGGTGCCGCCCAGCACCACGGCGGCCAGCACCGTCAGCTCAAAGCCGAGCAGGGAGTTTGGCGCAACCGACTGGGTGATCTGCGCCTGCACCACGGCGGCGATACCGGCGAGAATGCCCATATAGCCGTAAACGCAGAAGTGCAGCTTCAGCAGATTCAGCCCGAGGCGGGAGGCGGCGTCACGGTTGCCGCCCATGGCGTAAATCTGGCGGCCCAGCCGGGTGTAGTTCATCAGAATGGCAGTGAATATAATCACTGCGGCGAGACAGAGCAGCGGCAGCGTCAGGCCATAGTCGTAGCCGTCGGCAGCGGTAAAGGAGAACCAGTTGATGCCGTTCATAAACCAGTCCGGGAAGCCGTACAGCCAGGTGCCTTTGGTGGCGTAGACCAGCAGACCGTAATAGACGTTGAGCGTGGCGATGGTGATGATGATCGCCGGCACGCGCAACCAGTAGACCAGAAAGCCGTTGATAAGCCCAAGCAGCAGGCCGACGGCAATGGCCATCGCCAGCGCCAGCACAAAGTTGCCGCCGTGGGCGATCATCCAGCTGGCCATGGCGTACTGCGCGATGGCGGTCATCGCCGGAAAAGAGATGTCAATGCCGCCGGAAATCAGCACCACAAACAGCCCGCAGGCCAGAATGCCCAGAATGGCGTAGCTGGTGGCGACATCCGTCAGGTTGCCCAGCGAAAGAAACTCATCGGTGCTGACGCTCAGCCCGACGATCAGGGCGATAACTAACAGCCCCAGCCAGAACTCATGTTGCCCGACGAGGCGGGAAAGACGCACGTTATTCATTGATGACCTCGACCACTTCAGCAATTTCCGCTTCGGTACAGCGATGGGGATTAAATTCAGCGACCAGCTTGCCGCGGCGCATCACCAGCACGCGATGGCTGTTGTAGTAGGCTTCCGGGATCTCATCGCAAATCATCAGCACCGCCATACCCTGTTCCGCCAGATCGCGGGCAATCTGATAAATTCCCTCTTTATTGGCGATATCCACGCCGACGGTGGGGGAGTCCAGGATGAGAATGCGCGGGTTAGTCGCCACCCATTTGGCGATGGCGATACGCTGGGCGTTGCCGCCGGAGAGGGTTTTCACCGGCAGGTGTGGATCGGAAACTTTAATGTTCAGATCGCGGATCAGATCGCTTACCAGCTTTTGCGCTTTGGCATGATCGAGCAGACCGCTGCGGGTATGGAGTTTGTCGAAGACCGTGACGATGGTGTTGTCATAGATCGACTGCTCCATGATCAGCCCCTGCGTCAGGCGATCTTCCGACACATAACCGATGCCGTGTCTGATGGCGTCGTGATTATTACGCAGGCGCACCGGCTGACCATTAATGAGCATTTCGCCGCTTTCTGGCTGCGTCATGCCAAACAGGCTCAGGCACAGCTCGGTACGGCCCGCGCCCAGCAGGCCGACAACAGAAACAATCTCGCCGCTGCGTAATGACAGATCGATGTTCTGGTATTTTCCTTTGCGGCTCAGGTTACGTAATTCCAGCATCGGCGGCTGATCGGCGGGCGGTTTTTCCGGCAGCGGGCTGTAGTGGAAACGCTGCCCGGTCATCAGGAACGCCAGCTCGTGGCTGTCCAGCTCCTGCGCAGGCCAGGTGCCGACAAGCTTACCGTCGCGCATCACGCTGATGCGATCTGCCACTTCCATCACCTCATCCAGACGGTGGCTGACAAAGACCACGCAAATGCCCGCCGCTTTCAGTTCATTCACCACCCGCAGCAGGCCGTTCACCTCCTGGCGCGTCAGCGAGGCGGTGGGCTCATCCATGATCACCAGCCGGGCATCGGCGGCGATGGCGCGGCAGATCGCCACCAGCTGGCGGTCAGCAATGGAGAGTTTTTCGACTTTTTTATCCGGGTCGAGGGCCACGCCAATGCGTTTCATGGCGGCCAGCGCCTGGGCTTTCATCGCCCCGCGGCGCACCCAGATATCGCCCCCCGGCAGATAGCGGTTAACGGCAATGTTTTCCGCCACGCTGAAGTTCGGAAACAGCGACAGATCCTGGTAAATCACCTGAATACCGTAATGGGCGGAGAGCTGCGGCGTCAGCTGATGGAACAGCTTGCCGTCGAGCATAATCTGCGCGCCTTTTTCCGGGTGGTAGACGCCGGAAATCACTTTAATGATGGTGCTTTTTCCGCAGCCGTTCTGCCCTGCCAGACAGTGAACTTCGCCTTTTTTCAGCGTCAGGTTCACGTTATCCAGCGCCAGCACGCCCGGAAATTGCTTGCTGATATTCTCAAGTGAGATAAATGCGGCGGTGTCTGCCATGGGCAATACTCCTGCAAGCGCCCTTACGGGCGCTGAGTGTGAATTGTTTTAGTTATTCGGTTTCCCTGGTGCGGGCGGAGTGCCTCAGAAACCGAGTGATTGCGCGTTATCTTTGGTGACTTCGAGGATCTTGTTAAAGCGGATCACTTTTTTGTCCATATCCACATCGGCTTTGCCTAAACCATCGATGGTCAGATCCGGCGTCACTTCCTTGCCCTGCAACAGCTGATCGGCAACGGTAACCAGCGCATAACCGGCATCTTTCGGATCCCACAGCAGCGCCTTTTTAATGTCGCCGCGCATCAGGTACGGCGCGGCCTGGGCAGGCATGGCAATACCGACAACCGCCATTTTTTCTTTAGCGCGTTTCTTCTGCACCGCCTGACCGGCACCGATTGGGCCAAGGGAGCCAAAGCCGATAATACCTTTCATCTGCGGATAGGTTTTCATCAGATCCAGGGTAGTGGAGTAGGATTTATCAATGCTTTCCGCCACCGGCAGGCGGGAGGTGACTTCAAACATCTCGGGGTATTTTTCTTTCTGATATTTGATGGCGTAGTCCGCCCAGGCGTTATGCAGCGGCACCGTTAACGATCCCACGTAAATGGCGTAGCCGCCTTTGCCGCCCATGCTTTTCGCCAGCTCATCGACGTTAGCCTGCGCATATTTTTCGCTGTCGATGGTTTCAATATCCCACTGGCCGATCTGCTGATCCGGGGATTCGTGGGTCAGCACCACAATGCCTTTATCGCGGGCTTTTTTCAGCACCGGCTCCAGCACCTTCGCATCGTTAGGCACCACGATAATGGCGTTGACGTTCTTGGCGATCAGATCCTCAATCACCTTCACCTGCTGGGCAGGATCGGGTGTGGAAGGGCCAGTCTGATACGCATTCACATTCAGCTTTTTGGCGGCGTCGTTCACGCCGGTTTCCATGCGGTTGAACCAGGGAATGCCGGTGACTTTCGCCACCACGGCAATTTCATACTTTTCCGCCGCCGCAACGTTACCGGACAACATGCTGACAGAAACCAGGGCTGCACTGAGTAAGGCGAGTTTGAATTTCATAGTTTTACCTTATGTAGGGTACGGGCATGTCACGCACAGAGATTAACAACGAAGGGAAGAGGGGATGAATCGCAGATTTTTTAAATGTGATGACTGCCCATTTTTGTTATTTTTTAGATCTAATTTAGTTAAATTATAGTTAAAAAATAACATTAGCTTCACAATCAGTAAGGCTGTCTTTGTTAAATTCGGATTTTTTATTAACTATAAATTAACAATTGTTTATCATTTGATGGGTTGAAGCGGTTTTTTTGCCGGATTTCTGCGCACCAGCCGCCGGGAATGTTTCAAATATGTGAGCTGAAACGATAAGCCTGCCCTGGGCGGTTTTTTACCGGTGATGTTAAAAACCTGTTAAGCGCTCACTTGTGTTTACCGCCGTTTATCGCCAGACTACCGCCACCATTCAGGAGGAAATCATGGTTCTGCACTCCACGCGCTGGCTGGCGCTCGCCTACTTCACCTATTTCTTTAGCTACGGCATCTTTCTGCCTTTCTGGAGCGTCTGGCTCAAGGGCACCGGTTTAACGCCGGAAACCATCGGTATTTTACTGGGCGCAGGCCTGGTGGCACGCTTCCTTGGTAGTCTGCTGATCGCCCCGCGCGTCAGCGATCCTTCCCGACTTATTACCGCGCTGCGGGTGCTGGCATTGCTTACGCTGCTGTTTGCGCTGGCATTCTGGGCAGGACATAGCGTCGCCTGGCTGATGGTGGTGATGATCGGCTTTAACCTGTTTTTCTCGCCGCTGGTGCCGCTCACGGATGCGCTCGCCAACACCTGGCAAAAGCAGATCACCATGGACTATGGCCGGGTGCGGGTATGGGGATCCATCGCTTTTGTGATTGGCTCGGCGGTGACCGGTAAGCTGGTGAGTCTGTACGATCATCAGGCGATTCTGGCGATGCTCACGCTTGGCCTGATCTCCATGCTGCTGGGAATGCTGCTGCGCCCGACGGTAATGCCGCAGGGACAAAGCCGCCAGCAGGAGGCCGCAGGCTGGCCGGCGTGGAAAAGCCTGATCCGCCAGAGCTGGCGTTTTCTGGCCTGCGTATCGTTGTTACAGGGAGCGCACGCCGCCTATTACGGCTTCAGCGCCATCTACTGGCAGGAGGCGGGCTATTCCGCCTCAACGGTGGGCTATCTCTGGTCGCTGGGCGTGGTGGCGGAAGTGGTGGTCTTTACCCTGAGCAATAAACTGTTCCGCCGCTGGAGCGCCCGCGATCTGCTGCTGCTTTCGGCGGTGTGCGGGGTGGTGCGCTGGGGGTTGATGGGCTGGACGACGGCGCTGCCAGGACTGGTGCTGATCCAGATCCTGCACTGCGGCACCTTCACCGTCTGCCATCTGGCGGCCATGCGCTATATCGCCGCCCGTCAGGGCGCTGAAGTGATCCGCTTACAGGCGGTTTACTCCGCCGTCGCCATGGGCGGCAGCATCGCGGTAATGACCGTCTTCGCCGGATTCCTGTTCCAGCATCTGCACCAGGGCGTTTTCTGGGTGATGGCGCTGGTGGCCTTACCGGCAATGGTGCTGCGTCCGCGCATCAGCCCTCAAGCATAACGCGGATATGGCTCTGCTGCTGCTCGCTCAGGGATCCGGCGGCATGGATTAGCGGGGCGGAGAACAGCGGCAGGGCGGTGGCGTAGGGGGTGACGATCAGCGCCACTTCCCGCGGCGCGCCTTCCTCCTGAAACGCTGCCAGGCTCAGGTGCTTAATATTGAGCGGCAATAGCGTCAGTTCGCGCAGTTGCAGCTCAATCTCCTGCTCAAGCTGCGGATCGTCGCCGGTGAGGATCAGCACCTGTTTTTCGTGCAGATCGCTCTCCTGCATCAGCCACGCGCCAAATATTACCGCCACCAGACCGGTTTCCTCCGGGCTAAAGCGCAGACCATATTCCTGCTCCATGCCGCCCATTACCTGTGTGGTGGTGCGCATCAGACGCGGATAGAGGCGGTGCATCTCCTCCGGCAGGGTGTCATCAATGCCAATGCCGAACAGACTGCGATCCAGCGCCTGCGCCAGATGGATATAGAGCTGATCCGCCAGCCCCTGCTCATCGCTGAAGCGCATACCTGAAAGTGCATGAAAGCGGCCAATCATCTGGTTTACCGCGCGGCGCAGCCGCAGGTCCTGCTGATGCCCGTCGCGCAGCGGATCCGGGGTGCGCAACAGCATAAACATCACCGCCAGGAACAGGTGTTCGCTGTCGTGGGGCATCTTCGCCACCCGGCGTTGCCAGTGACGCACAATGTCCTGGGCGGCGCGGTATTCTGCGCGGCTCTGCGCCCAGGCCTGCTGGACGGGATTAAACTCCGGGGTAAAGCCAAGCTGATGTTGCAGCAGGCAATACTGTAAATAGAGACGCAGAAACTGCACGTCGCGGCATTCAAACTGGCGCTGCAAATTGCGCGCGCAAAGATTAATCAGCGCCTGGAGATTGGTATCGTCATACAACGGACGGGCAATCTCGCTCTGTTTAAGGGCGGTTTTCAGGGCCGGGGTAAAATGATCGTTGATAAATTGCGGGCACAGGCGCAGCGCACGCCGCAGCCAGTGCACCAGGCACAGCCGCTGATCCAGAACGCTGCCCTCGATGCGATAACAGCCATCGGGCTGGGTGATGATATTCAGCCGATGATAACGCTGGATCTCCAGACCCGTGTCGGCTATATCTTGCCGGGTGACGGCACCATCCACACCGTTCAGTTCGCCAAGGCTTTCGGGCGTCAGAGCGTGTCCGGGCAACGACAACATCAGAAAAGCATGGCAGCGACGTTGTGGGCTGGAGAGGACAGATGGAGGGGTCATCACAAGGGTCATCTGCGTTGGCTCCAGTTAGGGGTTTTTGTTAAGAATAGCTAAAGGATGCGACGGCGAAAGCGCAAGCGGGGAGCTTTCCCTCAGGAATGCCGGGGAACATCACAGAATTTTTCACGTAAGGAACACATGCAAACAGTTAAACAATGCGCCGGTGCGCTCTTTCTCGCGCTTTTATCGCTGCCCGCGCAGGCGCATCCGCACAGCTTTATCGGCCTGCAGACGGCGCTGGTGGCGGACAACGGCCAGCTTACCGGGCTGCAAATGCGCTGGACGATGGATGAGATCACTTCAGCGGATCTGTTGTATGACGCGAAAGACGCAAAGCCGGGAGATGAGATCTGGAAAAAACTCGCCGCCGAAGTGATGGCCAATGTGCTGGGGCAGCACTATTTCACCGAATTCTGGCACAACGGCCAGAAGGTGAAGTTCCTCAATCGCCCCAGCCAGTACGGTATGGCGCGGGAAGGGCATCAGGCGGTGCTGACATTTGTACTGCCGCTGGCCGAGCCGCAGCCGCTCGCCGGACAGACCTACACCTTTTCCACTTTCGATCCCACCTATTATGTGGACATGAGCTACGCCCGGGATCAGGACGTGACGCTGCCCGCGGCGCTGCAAAAAAGCTGTCAGCTGAAGGTGGATACGCCGACGCCGGGCGAAGAAACCCTGAAGTTCGCGCAGTCGCTGGATAAAGAGGACGCGCCGCCGGAAGACATGGCGCTGGGACAACAGTTCGCGCAAAAGGTGACAGTAACATGTCAGTGATAGGCCAGACGATGAAACGCCCGCGACGCTGGACGGCGCTCTGGCCGCTGGCGCTGTTTATTATTGTGGCCGCCGTGTGCGGCATTTTGCTGTGGCAGCACTGGTCATGGATCCTGTATGAAAGCGTTGGCTGGCAGCGGGATGTCAACAGACGCATGAGCGGGCTGTTACAGGCCGTGGCGGATAATCCGGCAAGGGCAGGCGGCTCGCTGCTGGCCTTCAGTTTTCTTTACGGCGTGCTGCATGCGCTGGGGCCGGGGCACGGCAAAGTGGTGATCGCCACCTGGCTTGCCACCCATCCGTCAAAACTGCGATCCAGTATTGGCCTGACGCTGGCCGCTTCCTTATTACAGGGGCTGGTGGCGATTGCGCTGGTGGTGGTGGTGCTGACGCTGCTTGAGCTTCCCGCCCGGCAACTGCATATCAGCGGAGCCTGGCTTGAGAAAGCCAGCTATGCGCTGGTGGGTGTGCTGGGCGTACTGTTATGTGTTCGCGCGCTGAAAAAATTACGCCGCTTACTCCGGCGACCGACCTTTAAGTCCTTCACGCCGCATCATGTCCATGACGAGCACTGCGGCTGCGGGCATCAGCATCTGCCCACGGCGGATCAATTACAGAGCGGCGATGACTGGCGGGCGCGGCTGATGATCGTGCTGTCGATGGGGATGCGTCCCTGTTCCGGCGCGCTGATGGTGCTGCTATTCAGTAAGGTGATCGGGGTGTTTGGCTGGGGTATGGCGTCCGCAATGGCGATGGCGGCAGGCACCTCGCTGACCATTTCGTCGCTGGCGTTGCTGGTGCACAGTTTCCGCCAGTTAGCGGTGAAGCTTGGCGGCAATAAAGCGCCGGTATTGTGGCGGCAGATTGGCTGGACCACGCTGGCGCTGGCCGGAGGGGCAGTACTGGTGGTGGCGGCAGTGGTGATGTGGATGAGCGCGGTAACGCCGGTGCGGGGGTTAAGGCCGTTTTGATACCGCCGGATGGCGCTGCGCTTATCCGGCCTACATAACCCGCAGAACCACACAGTTCCGTAGGCCCGGTAAACGCAGTGCCACCGGGCAGAACCAGACAGTCCCGTAGGCCCGGTAAGCATAGCGCCACCGGGCAAAACCAGACGAATTAACGCTTCAGCGCATCGCTCAGTTCATCACGCATGTTCGCCAGCATGGCTTTCACCACGCGCGGGTTACCTGCCACGATGTTGCCGGTATGCATGTAGTTATGGTTGCCGGTGAAATCACACACCAGGCCGCCTGCTTCACGCACCAGCAGTTCGCCCGCGGCGAAATCCCACGGCTTCAGGCCAATCTCAAAGAAACCATCCACGCGACCGGCGGCAACATAGGCCAGATCCAGCGCGGCAGAACCGGTGCGACGGAAGTCAGCGCACTCGGTAAACAGTTTGCCGATCACGTTGATATAGGATTTGGAATGCTGTTTGGCTTTGAACGGGAAACCGGTCGCCAGAATAGTGCCGTCCAGATCGCGGGCGGTGCTGCCGCGCAGACGGTAGCCGTTCAGCTGTGCGCCCTGACCACGGGTAGAGGTGAAGAGTTCGTTACGCATCGGATCGTAAACCACAGCGACTTCAGTGCGGCCTTTAATACGAACAGCGATGGATACCGCGAAGTGCGGCAGACGTTTGATAAAGTTGGTAGTGCCATCCAGTGGATCGATAACCCATTGTACATCCTGATCTTCGCCTTCAAGCTCACCGCTTTCTTCGGTGATGATGGTGTGCTGCGGGTAAGATTTGCGAATGGTTTCGATAATCACTGCTTCAGCAGCTTTATCAACGTTAGTCACAAAATCATTGCTGCCTTTCTGGCTCGCTTCAACAGCGTCCGGGGTTTCATAGTTTTTGGCAATTAAATTACCCGCCTTGCGCGCTGCGCGCACGGCGATGTTCAGCATCGGATGCATCGGTCTCTCTCACTGGATGTTAAAGAACGGGGGAAAACGGCGCAGAGTATAGCAGCGAGTTCGTTATCTGTCTTCGGTTTATGATAATATGCGTGAATAATCTTTAGCCGTAGAAAACTTATGCTGCAAAATATCCGTATCGTACTGGTTGAAACTTCTCATACCGGCAACATGGGCTCGGTCGCCCGCGCCATGAAAACCATGGGCCTGACCAATCTCTGGCTGGTGAATCCGCTGGTTAAACCTGACTCGCAGGCCATCGCGCTGGCGGCAGGCGCCAGCGACGTGATCGGCAACGCCAATATTGTGGATACGCTGGATGAAGCGCTGGCGGGCTGTAGCCTGGTAGTCGGGACCAGCGCCCGTTCGCGTACCCTGCCGTGGCCGATGCTGGATCCGCGCGAGTGCGGCCTGAAAAGCGTCAGCGAAGGGCAACATGCGCCGGTGGCGCTGGTGTTTGGCCGTGAACGCGTCGGTCTGACCAACGAAGAATTACAGAAGTGCCACTATCATGTGGCCATTGCCGCCAACCCGGAATACAGCTCGCTGAACCTGGCGATGGCGGTACAGGTGATCGCCTATGAAGTGCGCATGGCGTGGCTTGCCACCCAGGAAAGCAGTGACGTGCAGCCAGAGGAAATCCCCTATCCGCTGGTGGACGATCTGGAGCGCTTTTACGGTCATCTGGAACAGACGCTGCTGACCACCGGTTTTATCCGCGAGAACCATCCGGGGCAGGTGATGAATAAACTGCGCCGCCTGTTTACCCGCGCGCGCCCTGAAGCGCAGGAACTCAATATCCTGCGCGGCATGCTGGCGTCGATTATTGAGCTGAAGAATAAAGAGAAGTAACGGTTGCTTGCCCGGCGGCACAGGCTTGCCGGGGAAGTTAATAACGACGGCACAGAAGGTCAAATACCTGACTAAAACAGTCAAGTAAATAGTTGACCATTTTAGTCGGGAATGTCAGACTTGCGCCTGCTATGCAACACTACATATTTTAATAACAACCCCGGGCAGGGGCGCGTTTGAGGTTAAGTAAGACATGAGACTAACATCTAAAGGCCGTTATGCCGTTACCGCAATGCTGGACGTTGCACTCAACTCCGAAGCTGGCCCGGTTCCGTTGGCAGATATTTCTGAACGTCAGGGTATTTCCCTTTCTTACCTGGAACAACTGTTCTCCCGCCTGCGCAAAAATGGCCTTGTTGCCAGCGTTCGCGGTCCAGGTGGCGGCTACCTGTTAGGCAAAGACGCCAACAGCATTGCCGTAGGCGAAGTGATCAGCGCCGTTGACGAATCCGTAGACGCTACCCGTTGCCAGGGTAAAGGCGGCTGCCAGGGCGGCGATAAATGCCTGACCCACGCGCTGTGGCGCGATCTGAGCGACCGTCTGACCGGCTTCTTAAACAATATTACGCTGGGCGAACTGGTGAATAACCAGGAAGTCATGGACGTGTCCGATCGTCAGCACAGCCAGGAATCACAACGTAATACCCGCGCGCAGGACGCTATCGACGTTAAGCTGCGCGCCTAGTTATCCGACTCGATTCGGATAATACATAAAAAATAAAGAATTTCTGAATCAGGCCGGGACCGCGTGTTCCGCCCCTTCGGTCGTACATCCAGCCGATTGCCTGATTCCTTGCATTAGAGTGATGTACGGAGCTTAAAAGCAATGAAATTACCAATTTATCTCGACTACTCCGCAACCACGCCGGTGGACCCGCGTGTTGCCGAGAAGATGATGCAGTTTCTGACCATGGACGGGACCTTTGGTAACCCGGCCTCCCGTTCCCACCGTTTCGGCTGGCAGGCGGAAGAAGCTGTTGATATCGCCCGTAACCAGATCGCTGAACTGGTTGGCGCAGACCCGCGTGAGATCGTTTTCACCTCGGGCGCGACAGAATCCGATAACCTGGCGATCAAAGGCGCTGCCAACTTCTATCAGAAAAAAGGCAAGCACATCATCACCAGCAAAACCGAACACAAAGCGGTTCTCGACACCTGTCGTCAGCTGGAGCGTGAAGGCTTTGAAGTGACCTATCTCGCCCCGCAGCGTAACGGCATCATCGACCTGAAAGAACTCGAAGCGGCGATGCGTCCGGACACTATCCTCGTGTCCATCATGCACGTGAACAACGAAATCGGCGTGGTGCAGGATATTGCGACCATCGGCGAACTGTGCCGCTCGCGTGGCATCATCTTCCACGTGGATGCCACCCAGAGCGTGGGTAAAATCCCGGTCGATCTGACGCAGCTGAAAGTTGACCTGATGTCCTTCTCCGGTCACAAAATCTACGGTCCGAAAGGCATTGGCGCGCTGTACGTGCGTCGTAAGCCGCGTATCCGTATCGAATCCCAGATCCACGGCGGCGGTCACGAGCGCGGTATGCGTTCCGGTACGCTGCCGGTGCATCAGATTGTCGGCATGGGTGAAGCCTATCGTATCGCCAAAGAAGAGATGGAAACCGAGATGGCGCGCCTGCGCGTCCTGCGTAACCGTCTGTGGGATGGCGTGAAGGATATGGAAGAAGTCTATCTGAACGGCGATCTGGAGCAGGGCGCGCCGAACATCCTCAACGTCAGCTTTAACTACGTTGAAGGCGAGTCGCTGATCATGGCGCTGAAAGACCTGGCTGTCTCCTCGGGCTCCGCCTGTACCTCTGCAAGCCTTGAGCCATCCTACGTGCTGCGCGCGCTGGGCATGACTGACGAGCTGGCGCACAGCTCTATCCGTTTCTCGCTGGGTCGTTTTACGACTGAAGAAGAGATCGACTACACCATCGAGCTGGTACGCAAATCCATTGGCCGTCTGCGCGACCTTTCTCCACTGTGGGAAATGTTCAAACAGGGCGTGGATCTCAACAGCATCGAATGGTCACATCATTAATCGGTTTCGGCATCAGGAGAATAGAAAATGGCTTATAGCGAAAAAGTAATAGATCACTACGAAAACCCGCGTAACGTTGGCTCTTTTGACAACAGCGATGACAGCGTTGGCAGCGGCATGGTGGGTGCACCAGCCTGTGGCGACGTTATGAAACTGCAGATCAAAGTCAACAACGACGGCATCATCGAAGACGCGCGTTTCAAAACCTACGGCTGTGGCTCTGCTATCGCGTCCAGCTCGCTGGTCACCGAGTGGGTGAAAGGTAAATCACTGGACGAAGCCCAGGCGATCAAAAATACCGATATTGCCGACGAGCTTGAACTGCCGCCGGTGAAGATCCACTGCTCTATCCTGGCAGAAGATGCGATTAAAGCCGCGATTGCGGATTACAAAAGCAAACGTGAAGCCAAATAGTTGAGGTTTGTATGTCGATTACCCTTAGCGACAGTGCTGCCGCGCGCGTAAATTCCTTCCTGGCCAACCGTGGAAAAGGGTTTGGCCTGCGTCTGGGCGTCAGAACCTCTGGCTGTTCTGGCATGGCGTACGTACTGGAGTTTGTTGACGAACCGGCGGCTGAAGATACCGTTTTCGAAGACAAGGGCGTGAAAGTCGTGGTCGACGGCAAGAGCCTGCAATTCCTCGACGGCACTCAGCTGGACTTCGTAAAAGAAGGCCTGAATGAAGGGTTTAAATTCACTAACCCTAACGTTAAAGATGAGTGTGGTTGCGGCGAAAGCTTCAACGTTTAATCGTGCCTGAACCAACAAACCCCACCTCAGCCCGCTGTGTGTGGGGTTTGCTTTAACTGATCAACCCCGGAATGGTTATGGACTACTTCACCCTCTTTGGGTTGCCCGCCGGTTATCACCTCGATATCCAGGCGATGACAGCTCGTTTTCAGGATCTGCAACGTCAGTATCATCCTGACCGGTTTGCCAGCGGCACCCCAGCCGAGCAGCTTGCCGCAGTACAACACTCCGCCACGATCAATCAGGCATGGCAAACGCTGCGCAACCCCTTAACGCGCGCCGAATATTTGCTGTCGCTGCAGGGTTTTGATCTCTCCTACGAGCAGCATACCGTGCGTGATACGGCGTTCCTGATGGAACAGCTTGAGCTGCGCGAAGAGCTGGATGAGATCGAACAGGCGAAGGATGTCGACAGGCTTGAAGCCTTTCAGACCCGCATCGGCACGCTGTACAACGCCCGTCAGCAGCAGATGATTGAACAGTTAGACGCGAAATCCTGGGACGCGGCCGCCGATGCTGTGCGCAAACTGCGTTTTCTCGATAAACTACGCAGCACGACAGAACAACTCGAAGAAAAGCTGCAAGATTTTTAATTTCGGAAGCTAACATGGCCTTATTACAAATTAGTGAGCCTGGCATGAGCGCTGCGCCGCATCAGCGTCGGCTGGCGGCAGGCATTGACTTAGGCACCACCAATTCGCTGGTGGCTACCGTGCGTAGCGGCCAGGCAGAAACCCTGCCCGACAGCGAAGGGCGTCACCTGCTGCCCTCGGTCGTGCATTATCAGCAGAACAATCACTCAGTGGGTTATGACGCCCGCGACAACGCCGCCCGCGATCCGGTCAATACCATCAGTTCGGTAAAACGCCTGATGGGGCGCTCGCTGGCGGATATTCAGGCCCGTTACCCACATCTGCCGTTGCAGTTGCAGGCCAGTGAAAACGGTCTGCCGATGATCGCCACCCCGGCTGGCTTGCTGAATCCGGTGCGCGTATCCGCCGATATTCTTTCCGCGCTGGCGGCACGCGCTAAAGAGGCGCTGGCGGGCGAACTCGACGGCGTGGTGATCACCGTACCTGCCTACTTCGATGACGCCCAGCGTCAGGGCACCAAAGACGCGGCGCGTCTTGCCGGGCTGCATGTGCTGCGCCTGCTTAACGAGCCGACCGCGGCGGCCATTGCTTATGGTCTGGATTCCGGCACCGAAGGGGTGATCGCGGTCTACGATCTGGGCGGCGGCACCTTTGATATTTCCGTCCTGCGCCTGAGCCGCGGCGTGTTTGAAGTGCTGGCTACCGGCGGCGACTCCGCGCTGGGCGGCGATGATTTCGATCACCTGCTCGCGGATCACATCCGTGAACAGGCGGGCCTGAGCGATCGCAGCGACAACCATCAACAGCGCGAGCTGCTGGATGCGGCCATCGCGGCGAAAATCGCCTTAAGCGACGCCGACAGCGTTGAAGTTAAGGTGGCGGGCTGGCAGGGCACTATCACCCGCGGGCAGTTTGATGCGCTGATCGCGCCGCTGGTAAAACGCACATTACTTTCCTGCCGTCGCGCGCTGAAAGATGCGGGCGTCGAGGCCAGTGAAGTGCTGGAAGTGGTGATGGTCGGCGGTTCAACCCGCGTGCCGCTGGTGCGCGAGCGCGTCGGCGAATTCTTTGGCCGCACGCCGCTGACCTCCATCGATCCCGATCGCGTGGTGGCAATTGGCGCGGCAATCCAGGCCGACATTCTGGTGGGTAACAAGCCGGACAGCGAAATGCTGCTGCTGGACGTCATCCCGCTCTCCCTCGGCCTCGAAACCATGGGCGGCCTGGTGGAGAAAGTGATCCCGCGCAACACCACCATTCCGGTAGCGCGAGCGCAGGAATTCACCACCTTTAAAGACGGGCAAACCGCCATGTCGATCCACGTGATGCAGGGCGAGCGCGAGCTGGTGCAGGATTGCCGTTCGCTGGCCCGCTTTGCGCTGCGTGGTCTTCCGGCGATGCCGGCGGGCGGGGCGCATATCCGCGTCACCTTCCAGGTGGATGCTGACGGGCTGCTTTCCGTCACCGCGATGGAGAAATCCACCGGCGTGGAAGCCTCTATTCAGGTCAAACCGTCGTACGGGCTGACCGACAGCGAAATCGCCACCATGATCCAGGATTCCATGAGCTTTGCCGGGCAGGACGTGAAAGCGCGTATGCTGGCGGAGCAAAAAGTGGAGGCGGCGCGCGTGCTGGAAAGCCTGCAAAGCGCGCTTGCTGCCGATGCCGCGCTGTTAAGCGCCGCAGAGCGTCAGGCCATTGACGACGCTGCCGCGCATCTGCGCGCGATGGCGGAAGGCGATGACACCGACGCAATAGAACAAGCCATTAAAAATACAGACAAACAAACCCAGGAATTTGCCGCTCGCCGCATGGACCAGTCAGTCCGTCGCGCGCTGAAAGGCCATTCCGTAGACGAGGTTTAACATGCCTAAGATTGTTTTTCTGCCTCATCAGGACCTCTGTCCGGATGGCGCAGTTCTGGAAGCGAATACTGGTGAAACCATTCTCGACGTGGCACTGCGCAACGGTATCGAGATTGAACACGCCTGCGAAAAATCCTGCGCCTGCACCACCTGTCACTGCGTGGTGCGCGAAGGTTTTGATTCGCTGAACGAGAGCACCGAAGACGAAGACGATATGCTGGACAAAGCCTGGGGGCTGGAGCCGGAAAGCCGCTTAAGCTGTCAGGCCCGCGTCGCCGACGAAGACCTGGTGGTCGAGATGCCGCGCTACACCATTAACCACGCGCGGGAGCATTAATATGGGCCTCAAGTGGACCGACAGCCGGGAAATCGGCGAGGCGCTGTACGACAGCCGCCCGGATCTGGATCCGAAAACCGTTCGCTTCACCGATCTGCACCAGTGGATTTGCGACCTGGAAGACTTTGATGACGATCCAAACGCATCCAATGAAAAAATTCTGGAAGCGATTCTGCTAGTCTGGTTAGATGAAGCAGAATAATTAAACGGGCTGCCTGCGGGCGGCCCTTTTAACATACAGGCCAGAAAGGATAAAAAAATGACAACTGAAGCCATGAACATCACCTTATCCACCGCGCCTGCCGACGCGCGCTGGGGCGAAAAAGCGACCTACAGCATCAATGCTGAAGGCATCACGTTGCATCTTAACGGTAAAGACGATTTAGGCTTGATCCAGCGTGCCGCGCGTAAAATCGACGGGCTGGGTATTAAACATGTGGCGCTGGCTGGTGAAGGCTGGGACGTGGATCGCAGCTGGGCTTTCTGGCAGGGTTATAAAGGGCCGAAAGGCAGCCGCAAAGTGGAGTGGGCCAGCCTGCCGGAAGCGGAGCAGAAAGAGCTGGACAGCCGCCGTAAAATTATCGACTGGGTGCGCGACACCATCAACGCCCCGGCTGAAGAGTTAGGCCCGGAGCAGCTGGCAGAGCGCGCGGTCGATCTGCTGAGCGACGTGGCTGGCGACCAGGTCAGCTATCGCATCACCAAAGGCGAAGATCTGCGCGAGCAGGATTACATGGGGATCTACACCGTGGGTCGCGGCTCTGAGCGCACGCCGGTACTGCTGGCGCTGGACTACAACCCGACCGGCGACAAAGACGCCCCGGTGTTCGCCTGTCTCGTCGGCAAAGGCGTGACCTTTGACTCCGGCGGCTACAGCATCAAACAAAGCGCCTTTATGGACTCCATGAAGTCCGATATGGGCGGCGCGGCCACCATCACCGGCGCGCTGGCCTTTGCCATCACCCGCGGGCTGAAAAAACGCGTCAAACTTTATCTCTGCTGCGCCGACAACCTGATCAGCGGCAATGCCTTCAAACTGGGCGATATTATTCGCTATCGTAACGGCAAAACCGTGGAAATCATGAATACCGATGCGGAAGGCCGCCTGGTGCTGGCTGACGGCTTAATCAACGCCGACAAGCAAAAACCGCAGATGATCATCGACGCCGCCACCCTGACCGGCGCGGCGAAAACCGCCCTGGGCAACGACTACCACGCGCTGCTGAGCTTTGACGACCAGCTGGCTAACCGTCTGCTGGCGAGCGCCGCTGCCGAAAACGAACCGTTCTGGCGTCTGCCGCTGGCGGAGATCCATCGCAGCCAGCTGCCGTCGAACTTTGCAGAGCTCAATAACACCGCCAGCGCGGCTTTCCCGGCGGGTGCCAGCACCGCGGCAGGTTTCCTGTCCCACTTTGTGGAAAACTACAAACAGGGCTGGCTGCACATCGACTGCTCCGCAACCTATCGTAAAGCGGCGGTTGAACAGTGGTCAGCAGGCGCAACCGGTCTGGGTGTGCGCGCCATCGCGAACCTGTTGACGGCGGAATAAGCATGTCGGAAACGAAAAACGAACTGGAAACCCTGCTTGAGCAGGCGGCCACGGAACCTGCACACCGCCCGGCATTTTTCCGGGCGCTGATGACGGCCACCGTCTGGGTGCCGGGTACGGCAGCAGAAGGGGAGGCCGTGGTCGCAGACTCCGCGCTGGAGCTTCAGCACTGGGAAAAAGATGACGGCACTTCGGTGATCCCGTTCTTTACCTCGCTGGAAGCCTTACAGCAGGCGGTAAGCGACGAGCAGGCATTTGTGGTGCTGCCGGTGCGTACGCTGTTTGAAATGACGCTGGGCGAAACCCTGTTCCTGAACGCCAAACTGCCGACCGGTAAAGAGTTCACGCCGCGCGAAATCAGCCATCTGGTGGGTGGGGAAGAAAACCCGCTCAGCCAGCAGGAAGTGCTGGAGGGCGGTACTTCGCTGTTGCTGTCAGAAGTGGCGGAGCCGCCCGCGCAGATGATCGATTCGCTGACCACGCTGTTTAAGACCCTGAAAACGGTGAGGCGCGCCTGGCTGTGCTCCATCAAAGAAGGGGCCGACGCGCCGGCGAATTTGCTGATTGGCATTGAAGCGGAAGGCGACATCGAAACGGTGATCCAGACCACGGGCAGCGTCGCCACTGACACCCTGCCGGGGGATGAACCCATCGACATCTGTCAGGTGGTAGAAGGCGATAAGGGCATCAGCCACTTTATGATGGCGCATATTACGCCGTTTTATGAAAAGCGCTGGGGCAGCTTCCTGCGCGACTTCAAACAAAACCGTATTATTTGATCACCATGTAGGCCGGATAAGGCGCTTGCGCCGCCATCCGGCGTACTGTCACGCGTCTTTGTAGGCCGGATAAGGCGCTTGCGCCGCCATCCGGCAAACTGTCACCCGATCTTTGTAGGCCGGATAAGGCGTTTACGCCGCCATCCGGCACAGTATCAACCGGTCGCTTCAAGCAACAGCAAATCCATCAGCAGCACCAGATTCGACTCAAACGAGGTCACGCCTGCGGCCTCGGCATCGTAATGCACCGCTTCGTCATACAGCGGAAAGTGCAGATCCGCCATCCCCGCCAGGGTATTCACCGAGGCGCGGGTAAAGGCCACCACCGTCATGCCGACATTCGCGGCGATCGTCGCCTTATCCACCACCTGCTCCGTTTCGCCGCTGCGCGATACGGCAATAAACACCTCATAGCGCGCCGCATTGCTGAGAAAAATATTGCGGCTGTCACCCGGTCCGGAAATAAACGCCGTTTTGCCCAGTACCTGTAATTTCTTGGTGAGGTATTCGGCGAACAGATAGGAAAACCCGGCGCCATAGAGAAAAAAGCTCTCTTTTTCCCGCAACAGCGCCGCGAACTGGCGGCGTTTTTCTTCCGTTACCCAGCGAAAGGTTTGCTGATAGTTGTTGATAAACTGGCCGAACAGCGCGGGCAGATCCGCGCTCAGCCCCGCCTCCACGCCGATATGTGGCGTGTCGGACAGCAGCTGCTTACAGTGCCAGATAAGCTCGCTGTAGCCGCTGAATCCGAGCTTGCGGCATAAACGCATAATGGTGGCGGTGGAAACGTAGGTCGCCTGCGCCAGATCGCGCACGGTCATTTTGCCCACCTGCAGCGGGTGCGCCGTCAGATGGGCCAGTACGCGGTACTCCGCCCGCGTCAGCGATTTACTGTGCGTCAGCAATGGCGCCAGTCGGTTATCCATATCCGTGGTTATCCTTGTTTATACCGGCTCAACGGGCAGGTCGTCCCGTGCGCCCCATTCACTCCATGAACCGTCGTACAGTTTGACATCGTTGACGCCAAGCGTTGCCAGCGCAAGGATCACCACCGCCGCCGTGACGCCGGAGCCGCAGCTGGCGATAATCGGCTGATGCAGATCCACACCCTGACGCGCAAAGATTTCTTTTAACTCATCGGTGGTTTTCAGCTCGCCTTCAATCACCAGATCCGGCCAGGGCACGTTAAGCGCGCCGGGAATATGGCCGCGGCGCAGACCGGGGCGAGGTTCGTCGGCTTCGGCGTTAAAGCGTGCCGCCGGACGGGCATCCACCAGCTGTGCTGTGCGTTCGTGGCTGACCAGCAGCACATCGGTCAGACGTTTTACACGATCGGCATCGAAGGTGGCCTCGAAATCGCTTTCCGCCAGCGTCACTTCACCCTCCTGTAGCGGCAGCCCGGCGCGCTGCCAGCCCGCCAGCCCGCCCGCCAGAATCGAGACGGTCTCAACGCCAAAGGCTTTCAGCATCCACCAGGCGCGCGGCGCGGAAAACAGGTTGCCTTCATCGTAGACCACCAGATGTTTACGGTGATCGACGCCCAGCTCGCGCATCGCCACCGCAAAGGCTTCGGCGCGCGGCAGCATATGCGGCAGGGGAGTGCTGTGATCGGAAAGAGCTTCGATATCAAAAAAAACCGCGCCCGGCAGGTGCCCGGCGCGGTATTCAGCGTTCATATCCCGCAGATGCTCCTGTCCGGCAGGGGCCATACGGGCGTCAATAATCTGGATTTCAGGATCATCACTGTGTTCGATGAGCCAGTCGGCTGCGACAAAATATGAGGTGGTCATGGTTATCTCCGTCAGCGTCTTTACCCGTCATACTTCAAGTTGCATGTGCGTTGGCTGCCTTCGTTCACCCCAGTCACTTACTTGTGTAAGCTCCTGGGGATTCGCTCAGTTGCCGCCTTCCTGCAACTCGAATTATTTAGGGTATGTATTAACGGATTGTCGGTGTTTTTTCTCACACCGACAAGTTCACCATCGCTAAGTCGCGAGCAAGCTTCAGAAAATCACACGGATTCTCCGTCTCGCCAGGCTTTTTTCAGCGCTGGCCAGTAGTCCTGATTTGCCTCGATCATGTCATCCAGAATCGCTTTCGCATGCTGCATGGTCGGCACGGTACGGTTAAGGGTGAAGGCCTGGAGCGCTTTCTCGTAGCTGCCTTCAATGGTGGCTTCCACCAGCAACTGCTCTGACGCCAGCTGTTGCATTAACAGCGTCTGGTGGAATAATGGCACCGCGCCCATGCGTATCGGCTCCGGCCCCTGCGAGGTGATGTACGCGGGCACTTCCACCATGGCGTCATAAGGCAGGTTCGCGATTGCGCCTTTGTTTTCCACAATCACCAGATGGCGCTGACGCAGGTTAAACGCCAGCGAGCAGGCCACATCGACGATAAAAGCGCCATGCACGCCGACGTGAAAGGCATCGGGCAGAATACCGGTACGCTGGTACTCTTCGGCGGCGGCAAACAGCTTTTTCTCGCGCCCGTTCATCACTTCATTGGCGCGGGTGATGTTCGGATCCTGATGTTCGACAATTTGATTCGGCATCAGGTAATACTGCAAATACGGGTTCGGCAGGTACTCCGGGAAGTGCTCCATAATCGGCTGGATGTTGCGCCAGGTTTTCACCCACGACGGATCCGAGTGCTGCGGATCGGTTTGCGCCGCATCTTCCGTCAGCAGGCCAAATTTCGCGATATGTCGACGCAGTTCCGGCAGACGATCTTCGCCATCCACCAGCACGCGGGTAAACCAGCCGAAGTGATTAAGGCCAAAATAATCCACCTCCAGCTTATGGCGATCCACCCCGAGAATTGCGCCCATATTACGCATGGCGGCGACCGGCATATCACAGATATTCAGCACCCGCGCATGAGGACGCAGACGGCGTACCCCTTCGGCAACAATAGCCGCCGGGTTGGAATAGTTGACGATCCAGGCGTCTTTATGGGCATAGCGCTCCACCAGATCGATCAGTTCCACCATCGGCAGAATGGTACGCAGGCCGTATGCCAGGCCGCCAGGCCCGCAGGTTTCCTGACCTACCACGCCGTGACGCAGAGGGATTTTTTCATCCTGCTCGCGCATTTTGTACTGACCGACGCGCATCTGGGCGAAGACGAAATGTGCGCCGCTAAAGGCCACTTCCGGATCGCTGGTGACGGTAAACCTGATGCTCTGGCTGTGATCGCGGATCACTTTTTCCACTACCGGCGCGATGGTGTTCTGACGCGCGGCGTCGATATCGTAAACGCGGATCTCCGCCAGCGGAAAATCTTCCAGGCGCACCATCAGGCTTTTTACGATGCCAGGGGTGTAGGTGCTGCCGCCGCCGGCGATAGCTAAAATAAAGGGAGGTTTAAACATGTTTGGCTCCTTTAGAGAAACGTCTCAACGGCTTCTCGCATTTTTTTGACATGCAGCCCGTAGACCACCTGAACGTTATTACCTTGTTTGATGATGCCCTTCGCGCCTGTCGCTTTCAGGCGGGGTTCATCAATGACGTCGACATCTTTTACCGTCACCCGCAGACGGGTGTAGCAGTTGTCGACCACGTCAATATTCTCGCGTCCGCCCAGCCCCAGCACGATGGCTTCGCCCAGCCCGCTGTTATTGCCTTTCGCCTGATACTCCTGCTTGCTGTACAGGCGCGTCTCCTGATCGTCCTCTTCACGCCCTGGCGTTTTCATATCAAAGCGGCGGATCAGGAAGCGGAAAATCACGAAGTAGAGGCAGAACATGATCAGCCCGACCAGGATATACATCGGCCAGTTAGACTTTTCGGTGCCGAGCGGCAGGTTATAGAGAATGAAATCAATGATGCCGTTCGCGCCGATAGCGTGTACGCCCAGCAGATAAAACAGCATCATGCCGATACCGGTAAGCACCGCATGCACCACAAACAGCAGTGGGGCGACGAACAGGAAAGAGAATTCGATGGGTTCGGTCACGCCCACCAGCAGGGAGGTTAACGCCGCCGGAATAAGTATGGCTTTTGCCGCCGCTTTACGCTCCGGCTTCGCGGTCATATACATCGCCAGCGCCGCCGCGGGCAGGCCGAACATTTTGCTGATGCCGCGCGCATCCCAGACCACGGTGCTGCTTAGCTGCTTAACATCCGGACAGGCCATCTCCGCAAAGTAGATATTACGCGCGCCCTGATACGTCTGGCCGCACACGTCTGCCGTGCCGCCCAGCTCGGTATACAGGAAGGGGGTATAGACAAGATGATGCAGACCGGTAGGCACCAGAATGCGCTCAAGGAAGCCGTAAATCGCTACGCCAATGGGGCCCGCGCCTTTGATCGCCAGCGCCAGCGTGCTGATACCGTGCTGGGCGAAGGGCCAGAGTTCGCTCATGATGACGCCCAGAATCATGGAAACCGGCAGCATAATGATGGCGACGAAGCAGTGACCGGAATAGATCGCCATCGCCCCGGCAAACTGCACCCCGGAGTAGCGGTTATAGAGATAACCCGACAGCGCGCCGGTGAGGATCCCGGCGAACACGCCCATCTCCAGCACCTGCACGCCAAGCACCATACTCTGCCCCGCGGCTTTCATCTGATCCGCAGGAGCCAGCTCGCCCTGCATTTGCAGCGTGACGTTCATGGCGTTGATAAAGACGACAAAGGTAACGAGACCAATCAGCGCCGCGTAGCCTTTATCCCGCGCGGCAAGGCCTACCGGAATACCGACGGCGAAGACCAGCGCCAGGTTAACCAGCACCGAAACCGCAGACTTAGCGATGAGCTGTCCGATGTTCTGAATAATCGGGTGACCGAGAAAAGGCACATACTCCGCCAGATTCCCGTTACCGAACACATTGCCAAATGCGATAAACAGACCCACAATTGGCAGGATAAGTACCGGACCATAAAGCGATTTACCGAAATTCTGTAGGGCATTAACGGCTCTTTTCATAACGTATTCTCTTATATGAACCGCGCACAACGGTGCGAAGACAGGATAACGGTAGCAGTCGCAAGCGGTGCTTATCCAGCTATCTTATTGTTTTAAAAACAAATGACGCATAACGTAACATGTAACGTTATGACCTGTGATCCACCTTACAATGGTGCATCAACAGGCGCAGGGCAATTTGCGAGGCGTCTTCCAGAGTCAGAATCTGACTTTGTATTTCAGCCGCTCGCGCATAATAATCAGCGTACCGTCGCGTAACGGGCTTTTGGGCAAGGGACACAGGATGAAACCGTTAAAATTAGCGGCGCTGTCAGTGGCATTACTGACAGCGCTCACCGTCGTGGGTTGTGATGACAACGATAAGCCGCAGGCAGCGCCTGCCAAAGCGGCAACCACAGCAGAGGCAAAACCCACCGCAAAACCTGATGCGGCGCAAAGGGAAAAACTGGCGGCGCAGAGCAAAGATAAAGCGCTGACGCTTATCGACGCCTCAGAAGTTCAGCTGGATGGCGCCGCCACCCTGGTGCTGACTTTCTCCATTCCGCTCGATCCGGATCAGGATTTCGCGCAAAACGTGCACCTCGTCGATAAGAAAAACGGCAAGGTCGACGGGGCATGGGAGCTGGCGCCCAACCTGAAAGAGTTGCGTTTACGCCATCTGGAGCCGAACCGCGAACTGGTGGTCTCCGTTGACTCTGGTCTGCTGGCGCTCAACAAAGCCACGTTCGGCGTCAATTACGAAAAAACCCTTACTACCCGCGATATTCAGCCCAGCGTTGGCTTTGCCAGCCGCGGATCGCTGCTGCCCGGAAAAGTCGTCGAAGGGCTGCCGGTGATGGCGCTGAACGTGAATAACGTCGACGTGAATTTTTACCGGGTGAAACCCGAGTCACTGCCCGCCTTCGTCAGCCAGTGGGAGTACCGTAATTCGCTCTCTAACTGGGAATCTGACGAACTGCTGAAAATGGCGGATCTGGTGTATACCGGCCGCTTTGACCTCAATCCGGCGCGTAATACCCGTGAAAAACTGCTGCTGCCGCTTGGCGAAATCAAGCCGTTACAGCAGGCAGGTGTCTATATCGCGGTGATGAACCAGGCCGGGCATTACACCTACAGTAATGCCGCCACCCTCTTTACGCTGAGCAACATCGGCGTGTCCGCGCACCGTTATCATAACCGGCTGGATGTCTTCACGCAGAGCCTGGAAAACGGCGGGGCGCAGCAGGGTATCGAAGTGATGCTGCTCAATGAGAAAGGGCAGACGCTGGCGCAGTCATTAAGCGACGACAAAGGCCACGCGACCCTGGAAACCGACAAAGACGCCGCGCTGCTGCTGGCGCGCAAAGACGGTGAAACCACGCTGCTCGATCTTAAACTCCCGGCGCTGGATCTGGCTGAGTTCGATATCGCAGGCGCGCCTGGCTACAACAAACAATTCTTTATGTTTGGCCCGCGCGATCTCTATCGCCCCGGCGAAACCGTGATCCTCAACGGCCTGCTGCGTGATACCGACGGTAAACCGCTGGCGGCGCAGCCGGTGAAGCTGGAAGTGGTGAAACCCGACGGCCAGGTGGTGCGCACGCTGGTGAGCCAGCCGCAGGACGGGCTGTATCAGGTGAATTATGCCCTTGATGCAAACGCCCAGACGGGCCTGTGGCACGTGCGCGCCAATACCGGCGACAACCAGTTGATCCAGTGGGATTTCCACGTGGAAGACTTCATGCCGGAGCGCATGGCGCTGGTGCTCGAAGGCAGTAAAACGCCGCTGGCGATGGCGGACAATGTGGACTTTAACGTCACCGGTTACTATCTGTATGGCGCGCCGGCAAACGGCAATACCTTGCAGGGACAGCTGTTCCTGCGTCCATTGCGTGAAGCGGTGAAAGCCCTGCCGGGCTTCCAGTTCGGTAACATCGCGGAAGAAAACCTCTCCCGCAGCCTGGACGAAGTACAGGCAACACTGGATGAAAAAGGCCATGGCCAGGTAAGCGTGGAAAGCCAGTGGCAGGAAGCGCACTCGCCGTTACAGGTGATTTTGCAGGCCAGCCTGCTGGAATCCGGTGGCCGCCCGGTCACCCGTCGCGTTGAACAGGCTATCTGGCCTGCGCAGGCGCTGCCCGGTATTCGTCCGCAGTTTGCCGCTAAAGCGGTGTATGACTACCGCACCGACACCACGGTCAATCAGCCGATGGTGGATGAAAACAGCAATGCGGCCTTTGATATTGTTTACGTCAACGCGGAGGGCGTTAAACAGCCGGTTTCCGGCCTGCAGGTGCGTCTGATCCGCGAGCGCCGCGACTACTTCTGGAACTGGTCAGAGAGCGAGGGCTGGCTGTCGCAGTATGACCAAAAAGATCTGGTCGAAGGCGAGCAGTCGCTGGATCTGCGCGCTGATGAAACGGGCAAAGTGACCTTCCCGGTGGAGTGGGGCTCCTATCGCCTCGAAGTGAAAGCGCCGGATGAAACGGTCAGCAGCGTGCGTTTCTGGGCCGGTTACAGCTGGCAGGATAACAGTGACGGGGCGGGCGCGGCGCGTCCCGATCGCGTCACCATGAAGCTGGATAAACCCGCCTACCAGCCTGGCGATACCATTAAGTTACATATTACGGCACCGGCCGCCGGTAAAGGTTACGCCATGGTCGAATCTGCCGCAGGCCCGCTGTGGTGGCAGGAGATCGACGTGCCTGCTGAAGGGCTGGATCTGGACATTCCGGTGGATAAAGCCTGGAAACGTCACGATCTGTACCTGAGTACGCTGGTGGTGCGTCCGGGGGATAAATCCCGCTCCGCCACGCCGAAACGCGCGGTCGGGCTGCTGCATCTGCCGCTGGGCGATGAAAACCGCCGCCTGAGCATTGCGCTGGATAACCCGCCGAAAATGCGTCCGAATCAGGATCTGACGGTTAAGGTGAAGGCCACGGTAAAAAATGGCGTGGTGCCGAAAAAGGTTAACGTTCTGCTTTCCGCCGTTGACAGCGGGGTGCTTAACATCACCGATTACGTCACGCCGGATCCGTGGAACGCCTTCTTCGGGCAGAAACGCTACGGCGCGGACATCTACGATATTTACGGGCAGGTCATTGAAGGGCAGGGGCGTCTTGCCGCGCTGCGCTTCGGTGGCGACGGCGATGAGCTTAACCGCGGCGGCAAGCCGCCGGTCAATCATGTGACCATAGTCGCGCAACAGGCGCAGCCGGTAACGCTGGATGAAAACGGCGAAGGCACCGTCTCAATGCCGATTGGCGATTTCAACGGCGAACTACGGCTGATGGCTCAGGCCTGGACCGACGACGATTTTGGCAGCAGTGAAAACAAAATTGTCGTCGCCGCGCCGCTGATTGCGGAACTTAATATGCCGCGCTTTATGGCGAGTGGCGATACCACGCGCCTGACGCTCGATCTCACTAACCTGACCGACAAACCGCAAACGCTGAATGTCTCCCTGAATACCAGCGGGCTGATTAGTCTGGAAGGCGCACAGCCGCAGCCGGTGAAAATCGCCCCGGGCGCACGCTTTACGATGCATATCCCGGTACGTGCGAAAGATGGCTTTGGCGACGGTGAAATCAACGCGCAAATCAGCGGCCTGACGCTGCCGGGTGAAACCTTCCCGGCGCAGCAAAAACAGTGGAAAATTGGCGTGCGTCCGGCGTACCCGGCGCAGACGGTCAATACCGGTATGCTGCTCAATCCGGGAATGAGCTGGACCGCGCCGACGTCAAGTCTCAGCGGATTTGCGCCATCAACCCTGCAGGGCCAGCTGTTGCTCAGCGGTAAGCCGCCGCTGAACCTGGCGCGCTATATTCAGGAACTGCGGGCCTATCCTTACGGTTGCCTGGAGCAAACCGCCAGCGGTCTGTTCCCGTCGCTCTATACCAACGCCGCCCAGCTGAAGGCGCTGGGTATTGTGGGCGACAGTGATGAAAAACGCCGCGCGGCGGTGGATATCGGTATCGCCCGTCTGTTGCAGATGCAGCGTGACGACGGCGGTTTTGCCCTGTGGGATAAAAATGGCGCAGAAGAGTTCTGGCTCACCGCCTACGTGACCGACTTCCTGGTCCGTGCCGGACAGCAGGGGTACAGCGTACCGACTGACGCCCTTAACAACGCCAACACCCGTCTGCTGCGCTACTTGCAGGATCCGGGCGTGATTGCCGTGCGCTACAGCGAAGATAGCGAGGCGAGCAAATTTGCCGTCCAGTCCTATGCCGCTCTGGTGCTGGCGCGTCAGCAAAAAGCCCCGCTCGGCGCACTGCGCGAGATCTGGCAGCATCACGATAAGGCGAATTCCGGCCTGCCGTTAATGCAGCTCGGCGTGGCGCTGAAGCTGATGGGCGACGAAGCCCGCAGCGGTCAGGCGTTCAAACTGGCGCTCAAAACCCCGCGTAAAGGGGGCGACCGCTGGACCGGGGATTACGGCAGCGCGCTGCGTGATAACGCTCTGATGCTGGCGCTGTTGCAGGAAAATAATCTGCTTAACGACGCGCAGAATCAGTTGCTGATGACCCTCTCTGAACAGGCTTATGGTCAGCGCTGGCTTTCCACCCAGGAGAGCAACGCCCTGTTCCTCGCTGGTAAATCCCTGCAGGATCTGCCGGGCACCTGGCAGGCGCAAACCTCTCTGGAGGCGGAAGCGCTGCACGGCAATAAATCCCTGACCCGCAATCTGTCGGGGGATCAACTGACCGCGCTGCAGGTGACGAACACTGCCGATACCCCGCTGTGGCTGCGTCTGGACACCACCGGTTATCCGGAATATGCGCCGCAGCCGTCGTCCAACGTGCTGCACATCGAACGCCGCATTTACGGTACTGACGGCCAGGCAACGACGCTCAGCTCGCTGAAGAGCGGCGATCTGGTGCTGGTGGCGCTGGAAGTGAACGCCAGCCAGAACGTGCCGGATGCGCTGGTGGTGGATCTGCTGCCAGCGGGCCTGGAACTGGAAAACCAGAACCTGGCCAGCAGCAGCGCCAGCCTTGAAGACAGTGGCGATGAGATCCGCAATCTGCTTAATCAGATGCAGCAGGCGGATATTCAGCATATGGAGTTCCGCGACGATCGCTTTGTCGCCGCCGTGGCGGTGAACGAAGGGCAGCCGGTGACGCTGGTTTATCTGGCGCGCGCGGTGACGCCGGGCACTTATCAGGTGCCGGTGCCGCAGGTGGAATCGATGTATGTGCCGCAGTGGCGGGCAACGGGAGCTGCAAGCGGCCCGCTGATTGTCACCCCATAACGTGAAGCAACATCGTTTATTGCGCTCCCGCTGGCTTTGGCTGCCGGGAGCGCTGTTGATCGTGCTGGCGATGGTCTGGCTCGCAGATCGGATCTGGCCGCTGCCCCTTACCGAGGTGCACCCGGCGCGCGTGGTGGTCAGCGAAGACGGCACGCCGCTGTGGCGTTTCGCCGATGCTGACGGTATATGGCGCTATCCGGTCACTATCGAAGAGGTATCGCCGCGTTATTTACAGGCGCTGATCCAGTATGAAGATCGCTGGTTCTGGCAGCATCCCGGCGTTAACCCGCTGTCGGTTCTCCGCGCGGCCTGGCAGGATCTGAGCTCGGGGCGGGTGGTGTCCGGCGGCAGTACGCTGACCATGCAGGTGGCGCGTCTGCTCGATCCCCACTCCCGTACCTTCGCCGGTAAAGCGCGGCAGCTGTGGCGCGCACTGCAACTGGAGTGGCATCTGTCCAAGCGCGATATTCTTACGCTCTATCTCAATCGCGCCCCCTTCGGCGGCACCTTACAGGGCGTGGGGGCTGCAAGCTGGGCTTATCTGGGTAAACCCCCGTCACAGCTGAGCTATGCGGAAGCCGCGCTGCTCGCAGTACTGCCACAGGCGCCGAGCCGTCTGCGTCCCGACCGCTGGCCGGAGCGCGCCCAGGCGGCGCGGGATAAGGTGCTGGCAAGAATGGCATCGCAGGGCGTGTGGTCGGCGCAACAGGTGCGGGAGTCGCGGGAAGAACCGGTGTGGCTATCACCCCGACAGATGCCGCAGCTCGCCCCGCTGTTCGCCCGTCTCGTCGCCGGAAAAACCCGTAGCGACAAGATTGTCACCACCCTGAACGCCGGGCTGCAACGCCAGCTGGAAGATCTGGCGCTGAACGTAAAAACCCGTCTGCCGCAGCGTAGTTCGCTGGCGATGATCGTCGTCGATCACACTGATATGAAAGTGCGCGGCTGGGTGGGATCGGTGGACATCAACGACGACAGCCGTTTCAGCCACGTGGATATGGTGACCGCCGTGCGATCGCCTGGCTCGGTGCTGAAACCCTTTATCTATGGTCTGGCGATAGACGACGGGCTGATCCATCCGGCCTCCCTGTTACAGGACGTTCCGCGTCTCTCCGGCGACTATCGCCCCGGCAACTTTGACAGCGGTTTTCACGGCCCGGTCAGTATGAGCGAAGCGCTGGTCAGATCGCTGAATCTGCCCGCTGTGCAGGTGCTGGAAGCCTACGGGCCAAAGCGTTTCGCCGGGCGTCTGCGTAACGCGGGATTACCGCTGATTTTACCGGCGGGAGCGGAGCCTAATTTATCGCTGATCCTCGGCGGGGCAGGGGCGCGCCTGGCGGACATTACCGCCGCCTACAGCGCTTTTGCCCGTCAGGGGAAAGCGGGCGCGCTGCGTCTACTGCCGTCCGATCCTCTGGCCGAACGTCCGCTACTCTCCCCGGGTTCGGCCTGGATCATCCGCCGCATTCTGGCTTCACAGGCGCAGCCGCTGCCGGACAACGCCCTGTCGCCGGTGGTGCCGCTGGCCTGGAAAACCGGTACCAGCTACGGCTACCGGGATGCCTGGGCGATTGGCATTAACGCCCGCTATGTGATCGGCATCTGGGTCGGCAGGCCGGACGGTACGCCGGTCGCCGGACAGTTCGGTTTCGCCAGCGCCGTGCCGCTGCTTAACCAGGTACATAATCTGTTGCAGGCGCAGTCGGTGAGCGGCAACGCGCATCAGCCTGTCGATCCGCGTCCGGCATCGGTGACGCGCGGCGTGATTTGCTGGCCGGGGGGACAGAGTTTGCCGCAGGGCGACAGCAACTGCCGTCGTCGCCTCGCCACCTGGCTGCTCGACGGCAGCGAACCGCCGACGCTGCTGTTACCGGATCAGGAAAGCGTTAACGGCATTCGTTTCCCCATCTGGCTGAATAAGGCGGGCGAGCGGGTGGCGGCGGACTGCCCGGACGCCACGCAAAAGACGCTCATCGTCTGGCCGCGGCCGCTTGAAGCCTGGCTGCCGGCGGGGGAGCGTCGTGCCGCCAGATTGCCGCCCGCTTCGGCGCAATGCCCGCCGCCTGCGCAGAATGCCGCCGCGCCCTTGCTGTTGACCGGCGTACGGGAAGGGGCGTTGATTCGCCGTCTGCCCGGCGAGGCGCAGGTTTCGCTGCCGCTGTATGCCCCCGGCGGAGAAGGACGCCGCTGGTGGTTTATCAATGGCGAAGCGTTAAATGAGTCGTCCGCAAGATTAACCCTGCAACTGACGAAGGCGGGCAGCTACCAGATTGTGGTTATGGATTTATCAGGGCAAATGACGGCAGTAAGCTTCGAATTGCGCTAAAAAGTCAGAAAAATAAGCCTGATGTGTCAATTTTAAATAAGAACCATTTAGGTTAAGAGGCTTTTAAACTAATAACTTAGTGGTAGTTGATAAAGGTCAAATGGCATTCGTTCGAAAAAGATGAAACTTACGTTTTTTACGTAATCCCTCTCTTTTTTACGGATGAAAATGACCAGTTCCAGAAATCCCCGGCCTGAAGAAGGCCTGCTGCCTGTCTCACGGCGCAGTTTCCTTCAGGCCAGCTCCGCGCTGCTAACCCTGCCTTTTTTCTCCACGTCCGGTCACGCCGCGCCAGCAGACGCACAACCGCTGCCGGCGGTTACCGGCGACGAGCGTGTGGTACAGACCTGCAGCACCTTTGACTGCGGCGGTAAATGTGACATCCGCGCCCATGTAAAAGACGGGGTTGTCACCCGTATTTCCACCCGCGCCGATAACGAACTGGATCCGCAGATGCCGGTGATGCGCGCCTGTGTGCGGGGCCGCAGCTACCGCAAATTCGTTTATCATCCGGATCGTCTGAAATATCCGATGAAGCGCACCGGCAAACGCGGCGAAGGCAAGTTTGAGCGCATCTCCTGGGATGAAGCCACCACCCTGATCGCCGAAAAGATGCGGACGATCACCGAAAAATATGGCCCCGCCTCACGCTATGTTCACGTCGGTACTGCTGTTTCTGGCGGGCCTTTTTCCGGCACGGCAATGGTGCAGCGCTTACTGAATCTGACCGGCGGGCATCTGGCCAGCTATCACTCGGTAAGCATGGGCAATACCGCCGCAGCCACGCCCTATACCTACGGCGTGGCGGCCAGCGGCAGTTCGCTGGACACGCTTGTGGATACCAAACTGGTGATCCTCTGGGGTCATAACCCGACGGAAACCATCTTTGGCCACACTAACCACTACTTCCAGCAGATGAAGCAAAACGGCACCCGTTTTATCGTCGTCGATCCGCGCTATTCGGATACGGTGGCGTCGCTGGCAGACCAGTGGATCCCGCTGTTGCCGACGACCGATAACGCCCTGATGGACGCGATGATGTACGTCATCGTCACCGAATCGCTGCATGATGAGGCCTTTATTCGTCGTTATACGCTGGGCTTTGATGAAGCGTCCATGCCGGAAGGCGCGCCGGAAAACGAATCGCTGGTCGCCTACCTGACTGGCGCGAAAGATGGCGTGCGCAAAACCCCGGAATGGGCGGAGCGCATTACTCATGTTCCGGCGCAAACCATTCGCCAGCTGGCGCGCGACTATGCCACCACTAAACCGGCGGCGCTGATCCAGGGCTGGGGACCGCAGCGTCACAACTGCGGGGAACGCACCGCGCGCGGCTCGACGCTGCTGGCGACCATCACCGGCAACGTCGGCGTAAAAGGCGGCTGGGCGGCGGGCTACGGCGGCTGCGCGAACCGCAAATTCACCGTCGGGCCGGAAATGCCGGACAACCCGGTGAAAGCGCAAATTTCGGTGATGAACTGGGTGCAGGCGGCTGAGGACGCGTCAAAAGTGACGTCGCAGGACGGGCTGAAAAATGCGGAAAAACTCGACAGCAATATTCGTCTGCTGTTCTCGCTGGCCGGAAACTATCTCACCAATCAGAACCCGGATCTGCACAAGGCCGCCAGAATGCTGGAGGATGAATCTAACATTGAGTTCATCGTCGCAAGCGATCTCTATATGACGCCCAGCGCGAAATACGCCGACCTGCTGCTGCCGGAAACCAGCTTTATGGAGCGCTGGAATATCGGCGAAACCTGGGGCACCGCCAGCTATCTGATGCTGTCTGAAAAACTCATCGAACCTGAATTTGAGCGCCGTTCCGACTACGAATGGCTGCGCGAAGTGGCAGCAAAACTGGGCGTTGAACCGGCGTTCAGCCTGGGGCGCGATGAGAAACAGTGGATCGAGAGCATCTGGGAGCGTACGCGTCAGGCGATGCCGGAAGAACAACTGCCGGATTTCGCTACCCTGCAAAAAACCCGTCAGCACCTGTTCAAAAGCGAGCCTTATGTGGCCTTCGCCGACAATATCCGCGATCCGGATAATCACCCGTTCCCGACGCCGTCCGGCAAAATTGAGATCTTCTCACAGCGGCTTTACGACATGCAGCATCCGGAAATCCCGGCGCTCTCCCACTATGTGCCCGCGCATGAAGGGCCGGACGATCCGCTGGCGGAAAAATACCCGTTACAGCTTATCACCTGGAAAGGGAAAAACCGCGCCAACTCTACTCAGTATGCCAACCCCTGGCTGCAGGAAGTGCAGACGCAAAAACTGTGGATCAACCCGCAGGATGCGCAGGCGCGCGGCATCCGCCAGGGGGATGAGGTGCGTATTCATAACGACCGCGGCATCAGCGTGGTACCGGCGGAAGTAACGCCGCGCATTATCCCCGGCGTGGTGGCGATGCAGGCTGGCGCCTGGTGGCAACCCGATGCGCAGGGCATCGATCGCGGCGGCTGCGCCAACGTTCTGAGTTCGGCGCGCATCACGGCGCTGGCGAAAGGGAATTCACATGAAACGATGCTTGTTGAGGTAGTAAAAGCATGAGTCAGTTTACAGACTATCCACCGGTGAGCGACACGCAGCTGGGATTTTTTATTGATTCCTCACGCTGTTCAGGCTGTAAGGCCTGTCAGGTGGCCTGCAAGGATAAAAACGATCTGGAAGTCGGGCGTCGCTTCCGTCGCGTGTATGAAGTGACCGGCGGCGGCTTTATACCGACCGGGCAGGGCGGGGTGCAGCATAACGTCTTTGCTTACACACTCTCCATTTCCTGTAATCACTGTGCCGATCCGATCTGCACTAAAAACTGTCCGACCACCGCTATGCATAAACGGCCTGGCGACGGCATCGTGCGGGTGAATACCGATAAGTGCGTGGGCTGCGGCTACTGCGCCTGGTCCTGTCCTTACGGCGCGCCGCAGTTAAATGCACAGACCGGCCAGATGTCAAAATGCGACTTCTGCGTCGATTTGCAGGCTAAAGGCGAACCGCCGGTATGCGTGGCAACCTGCCCGCTGGGCGCAATCAAGTTCGGGCCGATTGACGAACTGCGCGCGGCCTGGGGCAATGTTAACAGCGTGAAAGGGCTGCCGGATGCCGTCATCACGCAGCCGAATCTGGTGATCAAAGCGCATCAGGGCGCAGAAAAAGAGGAGCCGCGCCATGCATGAGTTGCCCTTACTGCTGTTTACGCTACTGCTTCAGGGATCGGTGGGCATCACGCTCTGGCTGGCATTGCTGCCAGCACGTGGCACCCCGCCGCGCAGCGGACTGTTGCTGGCCTTCATCATGGCCAGCCTGGGGCTGCTGGCCTCCACGCTGCATATGGGGTATCCGCTTAATGCCCTGAACGCCCTGCGTCATATCGCCAGCTCCTGGTTAAGCCGGGAAATAGTGTTCGCCTCGCTGTATCTCGGTGCGCTCGGGCTGTGCACGCTGCTTGCGCTGTGGCGCAAACCGGGGGGCGGATGGTTGCTGCCGGTGGCGGCGCTGTTCGGCGTGATCGATGTGTTCTGCATGGCGCAGATCTACATCAATACCGCGGTGATCACCTGGCAGCACCTGAATACGCTGATCCTGTTTGCCGGTACGACGGGCATTGTCGGCTCGGTATATGCCGCGCTGAGCGCTCCGGATATACGCAGAAGGCGTATTACGCTTGCCGTTATGGTCGTGGCGCTGGTGGTACTGATTCGCCTGCTGGCGCAGCCACTGTGGATGGGCGCGCTCTCTGCCAGCCCGCAGATCGTCACCCTGCCGCATAATCCGCTGGCCGCCTTTGAGAAGCTGCGCACGCTCTCTATCCTGAGCTGGGCAGTGTCGGCGGCGGGCATGATTATTTTTGGTCTGGGAGGTATTCGGAAAGCGAAAAAGCTGCTGCTGGCGGGAAGCGGGCTGCTGTTGCTGGCTGAGATCGGCCTGCGCTTTATTTTCTTCAGTATCGGCTGATGGTGCGCTTCAGGCTCACTCAGAAAGCAGCGGCGCCAGCCATCGGCGACCGCTGCGTGCGCCATGCGCTGCGTTTTGCCCGCTGTCAGGCCTGCGTGTCGGCATGTCCCGTGGAGGCGCTGTCGGTGGTGAACGGCAAAGTCACGCTCGCAGAGGATCGCTGTCTGTCCTGCGGCGACTGCCTGTTTGTCTGCCCGGCAGAGGCCATCAGCGGTATCACCCCGCCGCTCCGCCATTACCGCGGGGATGCGCTGGTCGTGCCCTTATCCTTCCGGGCGGCCAGCACGGAAGAGCTGCTGATCTGGCACCGGCTTTATCATCTTCGTGCCGTGGCCTGTAATATTGATGCGCAACCCGGCTGGGCGCTGGCGGTGGCGCGGCTCAACCTGACGCTGCGCCGCTATCAGGAGCCGGAATGGCGGATTATTCCGCCAGCGGATGCCGGAATCGATAGCTCGCGCCGTTCATTGCTGCGCGCTCAGGTTATCGAAACCCGCAGCGCCCGTGTACCGGCGGGAAGGCGCGTGTTGCGCCAGCTGTATCCGCAGGTCAGCGGCTGGCTGCCGGACATAGATCGGCAGCGCTGCCAGTTATGTGGGGCCTGCTGGCGGATCTGTCCTGAACAGGCGCTGCGCGCAGAAGGCGGGCGTTTTATCATCGAATCAGCGCGCTGTACCGGCTGTGGAAACTGTCAGGCGGTGTGCCATCATCAGGCGGTGATCCTGAATGCCGGGCCACGGGAGGATCCCGTCAGGCAACTGCCGCTGGCATCTGCCCGTTGCGCCTCCTGCCAGCAGCCGTTTCTGACGTGGCAGCAGGGCAGTACGCACTGTCCGACCTGCCAGCGGCATCAGCACGGTATGCGGGCGCTTTGTTGCTAATACTCATCTTATTTTAAAAAAATGTTACCTTCGTCCATAGGCAATAGTGCGGTTGCTCTCTATAATTCGCGCCGGGTCATACGCATGTATGCACAACAACAAAACATAACACTGAGGTAATCATGGCTATTGAACGTACTTTTTCCATCATTAAACCTAACGCGGTGGCAAAAAACGTTATTGGAAGCATCTTTGCGCGCTTTGAAACGGCAGGTCTGAAAATTGTCGGTACCAAAATGCTGCATCTGTCCTCTGAAAAAGCCGGCGGTTTCTATGCTGAGCATCAGGGCAAACCTTTCTTTGACGGTCTGGTTGAGTTTATGACCTCCGGCCCGATCGTGGTTACCGTGCTGGAAGGCGAAGACGCAGTACGTCGTCACCGTGAAATCCTTGGCGCAACCAACCCGGCGAACGCGCTGGCAGGTACTCTGCGCGCGGATTACGCTGACAGCCTGACCGAAAACGGTACCCACGGTTCCGATTCCGTTGAATCTGCTGAGCGTGAAATCGCTTACTTCTTCGCTGAAGGCGAAGTTTGCCCGCGTACCCGCTAACTATTTATTTAGTAAATGTCACGCGCGGTCGTGGCATCTGCGCAACATAATTTGTACAATGCAACGCCCCAGGATGAGCACAGGCTTACCGGGGCGTTTCTTTTTAACCCTCCACGGGCCATAACGTGTAATAACGAGGCCGGAATAAAATATGTCTGAACAAACTGTTACGCCTGAAACCGTTATCTCAACGGTACCGAATAAAGACGCCAAAATTAACCTGCTGGATTTAAACCGTCAGCAGATGCGCGAATTTTTCAAAAATATGGGCGAAAAACCCTTCCGCGCCGATCAGGTGATGAAGTGGATGTACCATTATTGCAGCGACAACTTTGACGAGATGACTGACATCAACAAAGTGTTGCGCACCCGCCTGAAAGAAGTGGCGGAGATCCGCGCCCCGGAAGTGGTGGAAGAACAACGCTCCGCTGACGGTACCATCAAATGGGCGATTGCCGTAGGCGATCAGCGCGTGGAAACCGTTTATATCCCGGAAGACGATCGCGCGACGCTGTGCGTGTCGTCCCAGGTCGGCTGTGCGCTGGAGTGTAAATTCTGCTCCACGGCGCAGCAGGGCTTTAATCGCAACCTGAAGGTTTCTGAAATCATCGGCCAGGTCTGGCGCGCGGCGAAAATCGTCGGCGCGGCGAAAGTGACCGGTACGCGTCCGATCACTAACGTGGTGATGATGGGCATGGGCGAACCGCTGCTTAACCTGAACAACGTGGTGCCGGCGATGGAAATCATGCTCGATGACTTCGGCTTTGGCCTGTCCAAACGTCGCGTGACGCTCTCCACTTCTGGCGTTGTGCCAGCGCTGGATAAGCTGGGCGATATGATTGACGTGGCGCTGGCGATCTCCCTGCACGCCCCGACGGATGAAATCCGTGACGAGATCGTGCCGATCAACAAAAAGTACAACATCGAAACCTTCCTCGCTGCCGTGCGTCGCTACCTTGAGAAGTCCAACGCCAATCAGGGCCGTGTGACCATTGAGTATGTGATGCTGGATCATGTGAACGATGGCACCGAACATGCGCATCAGTTAGCGGAATTGCTGAAAGATACGCCATGCAAGATCAACCTGATCCCATGGAACCCGTTCCCCGGCGCGCCTTATGGCCGCAGTTCGAACAGCCGTATCGATCGCTTCTCGAAAGTGCTGATGGAATACGGATTTACCACAATCGTGCGTAAAACCCGCGGTGACGATATTGACGCCGCCTGTGGTCAGCTGGCAGGCGATGTGATCGACCGTACCAAGCGTACGTTGCGTAAACGTATGCAGGGCGAAAGCATTGCGGTGAAAACCGTCTGACAACGATGCCTTAGCGGTACGCTCTCTGTACCGCTAAGCATAAGTATGTGGAATATACCGCCCAAATATACTCGTATAGTCAATAATTACGGTGCGTTTCAGCCGTGTTTAGGGCAGTATGTAATGATGGAACAACAGTTTAGCCTGTTACAGGAAAGCTTAACTGTTAACGCCTGACAGACCGTCTTATACTGTCTTGCTCAGGTTAATTGACCAGAAGTTTCGCGGCGCGGGCGGGCATTCTGACCCGCCAGCGCCTCAATTTACATTTCACGTACCAGCAGTTGTAGCGAATGAATACTGAAGCCACTCACGATCAAAATGAAACACAATCCACTGGCGTTCGTCTGCGCAGCGCCCGTGAACAACTCGGACTCAGCCAGCAAGCGGTCGCTGAACGCCTGTGCCTCAAGGTTTCCACCGTTCGCGATATTGAAGACGACAAAGCGCCTGCTGATTTAGCCTCGACGTTTTTACGTGGATATATCCGCTCCTATGCCCGTCTGGTGCACATCCCGGAAGAAGAACTGCTGCCGATGATGGAGAAGCAGGCACCGGTACGCGCGGCGAAAGTTGCGCCGATGCAGACCTTTTCGCTGGGTAAACGTCGCAAAAAACGCGACGGCTGGTTAACGAGCATCACCTGGCTGGTGCTTTTTGTCGTCCTCGGCCTGACCGGTGCCTGGTGGTGGCAGAATCACAAAGCCCAGCAGGAAGAAATCACCACTATGGCCGATCAGTCCACTGCGGAACTGAACGCCAGCAACCCGGACGCCCAGGCGATCCCGCTGAATAATGAAGCTGCCACGCCGTCTGCGGAATCCGAAACTACGGGCACCGCACCGGCAGACGCCGCGCCGCAGACTGCTGAAACCCCAGCGCCGACGGCCCCGACCACCACCGCGCAGAATGCGGTAGTGTCGCCTTCCCAGGCGAACGTCGATCCGGCGGCAACTCAGCCGCAGACCCCTGCGGCAACGGCATTGCCGACCGATCAGGCGGCCGTTAACGCGACCGCGCCTGCCGACGCCAACGCGCTGGCGATGACCTTCACCGCCGATTGCTGGCTGGAAGTGAGCGATGCGACCGGTAAAAAACTCTTCAGCGGTATTCAGCGTAGCGGTGCTACTCTGAATCTTGCAGGCCAGACGCCCTATAAGCTCAAAATTGGCGCGCCGGCAGCGGTACAAATTCAGTTCCAGGGTAAACCTGTCGATCTGAGCCGATTTATCAGAACTAATCAGGTTGCGCGACTGACCCTCGATGCCGGACAATCAGCAGCACAGTAACAGTCGGGCAACGCGGGAGATTTTTCATGCATAACCAGGCCCCTATTCAACGTAGAAAATCAAAGCGGATTTACGTTGGTAATGTGCCCATTGGCGATGGTGCGCCTATCGCCGTACAGTCGATGACCAATACCCGTACCACGGATGTGGAAGCGACCGTAAAGCAAATTCAGGCGCTGGAGCGGGTAGGCGCGGATATCGTTCGCGTCTCCGTGCCGACCATGGATGCGGCAGAAGCTTTCAAACTCATCAAGCAACAGGTCAATGTGCCGCTCGTGGCGGACATCCATTTCGACTACCGTATCGCGCTGAAAGTCGCGGAATATGGCGTCGATTGTCTGCGCATCAATCCGGGTAATATCGGCAGCGAAGAACGTATCCGTGCGGTTGTCGATTGCGCGCGCGACAAAAATATTCCTATTCGTATCGGCGTGAACGCCGGTTCGCTCGAAAAAAATTTGCAGGAAAAATACGGTGAGCCGACGCCGCAGGCGCTGCTGGAATCCGCCATGCGTCATGTGGAACACCTCAATCGCCTGAACTTTGATCAGTTCAAAGTCAGCGTAAAAGCCTCCGACGTTTTCCTCGCCGTAGAATCCTATCGCCTGCTGGCCAAAGAAATCGAACAGCCTTTGCATCTTGGCATCACCGAAGCCGGTGGCGCGCGTGCGGGCGCGGTAAAATCAGCGATTGGCCTTGGTTTGCTGCTCTCTGAAGGTATCGGCGATACGCTGCGTATTTCGCTGGCGGCGGATCCGGTGGAAGAGATCAAAGTGGGCTTTGATATTCTGAAATCCCTGCGCATCCGTTCCCGCGGCATTAACTTCATCGCCTGTCCGACCTGTTCCCGTCAGGAATTCGATGTGATTGGCACGGTGAATGCGCTGGAGCAGCGTCTGGAAGATATTCTCACGCCTATGGATGTCTCCATTATCGGCTGCGTGGTGAATGGTCCTGGCGAAGCGCTGGTGTCCACCCTTGGCGTCACCGGCGGTAATAAGAAAAGCGGTCTCTACGAAGACGGCGTGCGCCGGGATCGTCTCGACAACCACGATATGATCGCTCAGCTGGAAGCGCGCATTCGCGCTAAAGCCTCCATGATGGATGAAGCGCGCCGGATAGATGTCCGGGAGCTTGAAAAATAACGCGGCTGGGAAGCGGCTTGCTTCCCGTGTATGATTGAACCCGCAGCGCGCCCGCAAGGTTCGGGTAAGCGCTGAGGGTTCATTTTTATATCTATAAAGAGAATAAACGTGGCAAAGAATATTCAAGCCATTCGCGGCATGAACGACTACCTGCCTGGCGAAACTGCCCTCTGGCAGCGCATTGAAGGCACCTTAAAAAGCGTGCTCGGCAGCTACGGTTACAGTGAAATCCGCTTGCCGATTGTAGAGCAGACCCCGTTATTCAAGCGCGCGATCGGTGAAGTCACCGACGTGGTTGAAAAAGAGATGTACACCTTCGATGACCGCAACGGCGACAGCCTGACGCTGCGTCCGGAAGGAACGGCGGGCTGCGTGCGTGCCGGCATCGAACATGGTCTTCTGTACAATCAGGAACAGCGCCTGTGGTACGTGGGGCCGATGTTCCGTTACGAGCGTCCGCAGAAAGGGCGCTATCGTCAGTTCCATCAGCTGGGCTGCGAAGTCTTTGGTCTGCAGGGGCCGGACATCGACGCCGAGCTGATTATGCTCACCGCCCGCTGGTGGCGCGCGCTGGGTATTGCCGATCAGGTTCGCCTTGAGCTGAACTCCATCGGCTCGCTGGAAGCGCGCGCGAATTACCGCGATGCGCTGGTGGCCTTCCTGGAACAGCATCAGGACAAGTTAGACGAAGACTGCAAGCGTCGCATGTACAGCAACCCGTTGCGCGTGCTGGATTCCAAAAATCCTGACGTACAGGCGCTGCTGAACGACGCCCCGGCGCTGGGCGATTATCTCGACGAGGATTCCCGCGAGCACTTCGCCGGTTTGTGCGCGCTGCTGGATAAGGCGGGTATCGCCTATACCGTTAACCAGCGTCTGGTACGCGGTCTGGATTACTACAACCGCACCGTATTTGAGTGGGTGACCAACAGTCTTGGCGCGCAGGGCACCGTGTGTGCTGGCGGCCGTTACGATGGTCTGGTTGAACAGCTGGGCGGTCGTGCTACCCCGGCAGTCGGTTTCGCCATGGGCCTTGAGCGACTTGTTTTGCTGGTTCAGGCCGTTAATCCGGAATTTAAAGCCGATCCTGTTGTCGATATATACCTGGTTGCATCCGGTACCGATACGCAGTCTGCTGCTATGCAGTTTGCTGAAAAGTTACGTGATGCGATGCCAGGCGTTAAGCTGATGACCAACCACGGCGGCGGCAACTTCAAGAAGCAGTTTGCCCGCGCTGACAAGTGGGGCGCTCGCGTCGCGCTGGTACTGGGTGAATCGGAAGTCGCTGACGGCAACGTGGTGGTGAAGGATCTGCGCTCTGGTGAGCAAGTTACGGTGACGCAGGATGGCGTTGCGGCGCATCTGCGCACACTACTGGGCTAATCTTCCCCGGTGAATTATCGTTAAGGAGAGGGACTGCGTGGAAATCTACGAGAACGAAAACGAACAGGTTGATGCGTTAAAACGCTTCTTTGCCGAAAACGGCAAAGCGCTGGCCGTTGGGGTTATTTTGGGTATTGGCGCGCTGGTAGGCTGGCGCTACTGGGCGGGCCATCAGGACGAGTCAGTCAGAGCGGTTTCGCTCAACTATGAAAACGCCGTGTCTGCGCTCAGCGCGGATAAACCGGAAACCTTATCCGCAGCAGAAAAATTTGCCGCTGACAACAAAAACACCTACGGCGCATTCGCGTCGCTGGAACTGGCTCAACAGTATGTTGATAAAAACGACCTCAACAAAGCGGTTGCCCAGTTACAGCAGGGTCTTGCCGCGGCCAGCGATGAAAATCTGAAGGCCGTGATCAATGTACGTCTGGCCCGTGTCCAGGTACAGCTGAAGCAGCCCGATGCCGCGCTGAAAACCCTTGAGTCGATCAAAGGCGAAGGCTGGACGGCGATTGTTGCTGATTTACGCGGTGAAGCATTGCTGAGTAAAGGCGATAAACAAGGTGCTCGCACCGCATGGGAGAGTGGCGCTCAAAGCAACGCTTCACCGGCGCTGAGCGAAATGATGCAGATGAAAATCAATAATTTGTCCATCTAAGAGGGACCCGATGCAATTGCGTAAATTACTTCTGCCAGGGCTGCTTTCTGTCACCTTGTTGAGTGGCTGTTCTCTGTTTAGCGGCGAAGAAGATGTCGTCAAAATGTCCCCGCTGCCGGTGGTTGAAAACCAGTTCACGCCGTCCACCGCGTGGAGCACCTCTGTCGGTGACGGCATTGGCGATTTCTACTCGAATCTGCACCCGGCGTATGCCGATAACGTTGTTTATGCCGCCGATCGTCATGGCACGGTGAAAGCGGTGAATGCTGCCGACGGCAAAGAGATCTGGTCGGTGTCGCTGGCGCAAAAAAGCGGCTTCTTCTCTACCAGCCCGGCGCTGCTGTCCGGCGGCGTGACCGTGGCTGGCGGCCATGTCTATATCGGTAGCGAAAAAGCGCAGGTTTATGCGCTGAACGCCGCGGATGGCTCTACGGCCTGGCAGACGAAAGTCGCGGGCGAAGCGCTCTCCCGTCCTGTCGTCAGCGATGGCGTGGTGCTGATCCACACCAGCAACGGCCAGTTGCAGGCGCTGAACGAAGCGGACGGCGCGGTGAAATGGACCGTTAACCTCGATATGCCTGCGCTCTCCCTGCGCGGCGAATCCGCCCCGGCGACAGCCTATGGCGCCGCTATTGTCGGCGGTGATAACGGCCGCGTCAGCGCGGTGATCATGGATAAAGGCCAGATTATCTGGCAGCAGCGTATTTCCCAGGCCACAGGTGCGACCGAAATCGATCGTCTGAGCGATGTGGATACCACGCCGATTGTCATCAATGGCGTGGTGTACGCGCTGGCTTATAATGGCAACCTGACGGCCCTGGATCTGCGCAGCGGTCAGATCATGTGGAAACGCGAGCTTGGCTCGGTGAATGATTTCATCATCGACGGCGATCGTATCTACCTGGTGGATCAGAATGACCGTGTGCTGGCGCTGACCACCGAGGGTGGCGTCACACTCTGGACGCAAAGCGATCTGCTGCACCGTAACCTGACCACGCCGGCGTTGTATAATGGTTCTTTAGTGGTCGGTGACAGCGAAGGTTACCTGCACTGGATCAATACCGCAGATGGTCGTTTTGTGGCGCAGCAGAAGGTGGACAGCTCCGGCTTCCTGACCGAACCCGTGGTTGCTGAAGGTAAACTGCTGATTCAGGCGAAAGACGGCACGCTGTACGCGATTACGCGTTAATCACAGCGGCTGTCGGCTTGAGAAAAACGGCTCCTGTTGCAGGGGCCGTTTTCCTGTTTTTACGTTTTAGCGTTTTAATTTTTGTATTTGCACAGCGCCGCCCTCCGGCGACGCTGTAAATGATTTTTTGAAAGAGGCTTTAAACATGGTACCTGTGGTCGCGCTTGTCGGGCGCCCTAACGTTGGAAAATCCACGCTTTTTAACCGTTTAACACGCACCCGAGATGCGCTGGTGGCGGATTTCCCGGGGCTGACTCGTGACCGTAAGTACGGTCGTGCTGAAGTGGAAGGCCGCGAGTTTATCTGTATTGATACCGGCGGTATCGACGGGACAGAAGACGGCGTGGAAACCCGTATGGCCGAGCAGTCGCTGCTGGCTATCGAAGAAGCGGACGTTGTGCTGTTTATGGTGGATGCGCGCGCGGGCCTGATGCCTGCTGACGAAGCCATCGCCCAGCACCTGCGTTCCCGTCAGAAACCGACGTTTCTGGTGGCTAACAAAACCGATGGTCTGGATCCGGATCAGGCGGTAGCGGACTTCTACTCCCTGGGTCTCGGTGAGATCCACGCGATTGCCGCGTCTCACGGTCGTGGCGTCACCAGCCTGCTGGAGCATGTGCTGGTGCCGTGGATGGAAGAAGTCGATCCGCGTGAAGTGGAAGAAGTCGACGAAGAAGCCGCCTACTGGGCGCAGTTTGAAGCCGAGCAGAATGGCACCGAGCCGGTTGAAGAGCCGGAAGACGACTTTAACCCGCTGGATCTGCCGATCAAGCTGGCCATTGTCGGGCGTCCGAACGTCGGTAAGTCCACACTAACCAACCGTATTCTCGGTGAAGATCGCGTGGTGGTGTATGACATGCCGGGCACCACCCGTGACAGCATCTATATTCCGATGCAGCGTGATGAGCGTGAATTCATTCTCATCGATACCGCTGGCGTGCGTAAGCGCGGCAAAATCACCGATACCGTGGAAAAATTCTCGGTTATTAAAACGTTGCAGGCAATTGAAGACGCCAACGTCGTGCTGCTGGTGATCGATGCCCGCGAAGGCATTTCCGACCAGGACCTGTCGCTGCTGGGCTTTATCCTTAACAGCGGTCGCTCGCTGGTGATCGTTGTCAACAAATGGGACGGTCTGAGCCAGGAAGTTCGCGAGCAGGTGAAAGAGACCCTGGATTACCGCCTGGGCTTTATCGACTTTGCCCGCGTGCACTTCATCTCCGCCCTGCACGGCAGCGGCGTCGGCAACCTGTTTGAATCCGTCCGCGAAGCCTATGACAGCTCGACGCGTCGCCAGAGCACGGCGATGCTGACCCGCATCATGAACATGGCCGCAGAAGATCATCAGCCACCGCTGGTGCGTGGTCGCCGCGTGAAGCTGAAATATGCACACGCCGGGGGTTATAACCCGCCGATTGTGGTGATCCACGGTACTCAGGTGAAAGACCTGCCGGATTCCTACAAGCGTTATCTGATGAACTACTTCCGCAAATCACTGGACGTGATGGGGACGCCGATCCGCATCCAGTTCAAGGAAGGGGAGAACCCGTTCGCCAACAAGCGCAACACCCTGACCCCGAACCAGATGCGTAAACGCAAGCGTCTGATCAAGCACATCAAGAAAGGGAAATAATCCCTTTACGCCTCGCCCCGGCACGCCGCCGGGGTGAAGGCATACCAGGAGGCTTTATGGAACTGCAATGCCCGACCTGTCATCATCCGCTGGAACTTTCCGGCACGCAGGCGCACTGCGTGCACTGCGCGCACTGTCATCAGGATCTCACCCTTGAAGCGCGTTGCCCGGACTGTCATCAGCCCTTAGAGGTGCTGAAAGCCTGTGGCGCGGTAGATTATTTCTGCCAGCACGGCCATGGACTGATCTCGAAAAAGCGCGTCGAATTTACCCTCGCAACGCCTTAATCACACACGCAATCCTTTCCGCGTCGCCACAGCTCTTCCAGCTCTGACGGGGCGTCACTTTCAGCGATTAGCAAGACGATGTCCGCATGATGCGTGCTGTTTTGCTGCGTCCAGCTGATCTGAATGCGGTAATAGCGCTGATCGCCGCGTCCCGGTGACTCCGCTTTTCCCGGATCCTGTCCCAGCGGCAACGAGCGGCGCAGAATATTGCACACACGATCCCGTTGTTGTTCATCCAGTTCAGAAAGGGCGATACGGCGGGGCGCGGCAAGGCGCGGCATATACGCCACGCCGCCTTCTCGCGCCAGGTCAATAACGGCATCTTCCGTCAGCGCGGGCAGGGTTTTCATCACAGCACTCCTGTCTCTTTCCACGCCTGCTCAATGGCGTCGGCGACAGCGCTGCCAGAGCGTTTGCCGCCGTGCTCCACCGTCAGACGGGCAAAGGTGGCGAAATCGGCATTCTGCGCCAGCGAACGGTCGCACACCGTGTCATACCAGGCATAGCCCGCTTTTTCCCAGGCGTAACCGCCCAGCGCCAGCGCCGCGAGATAAAAGGCGCGGTTAGGAATGCCGGAGTTCAGGTGCACACCGCCGTTGTCCTCACGGGTTTTAATGTAGTCATCCATATGGGCTGGCTGCGGATCCTTGCCGAGCAGCGGATCGTCATAAGCGGTGCCGGGCGCAGACATTGAGCGCAGGCCGCGTCCGTTGATGCCTTCCGCCAGCAGACCTTCGCCAATCAGCCAGTCGGCCTGATCGGCGGTCTGCCCGAGGTGATACTGCTTCACCAGCGAACCAAACACATCCGACAGCGACTCGTTCAGCGCGCCCGCCTGCTCAAAGTAGATCAGGCCTGCTTCGGTTTCCGTGACGCCGTGGCTCAGCTCATGGCCGACGATATCAATCGCAATAGTAAAGCGGTTAAAAATCTCGCCGTCGCCATCGCCAAACACCATCTGCTGACCGTTCCAGAAGGCGTTCTGGTAATCCTGACCGTAATGCACCGTGCCGCTTAAGATCATGCCCTTATTATCGAGAGAGTCGCGCTGATACGCGTTCCAGAAAAACTGATGGGTAACGCCGAGATAATCCCAGGCTTCGTCGGCGGCGACATCGCCGTTCGACGGCTGGCCTTCCTTACGCACCAGCTTGCCGGGCAGCGCCTGGGTGTTTTGCGCGTCATAGATTTCGCGTTCGGTATCGCCGCTGGCGGCGCTCGGATGGGCAGCGGTTTTGCCATAGTGCTCCGCCATCAGCGTCTGCACATGCATCAATGTCTGACGGGCATACTGCTGCTGCGGCGGCGCGCCGTGGTCAATAATGTGGCGCAGGATATACGGCGGAATAACGGAATGCAGGCGAGAATAATTCATGCTGGTCTCCTTACTGGGCGAAAGCCGAAAAATAAGAAACACCAGCAGTATAGTTCCGGGCGGGAAGAGTTTCCCTTATCAGGCCTCAGGTTTACGCTTGCGGGTTTTCTTCACCGGCGTTACTTCTGTGACCTGGCTTGCCACCCAGCCATCTTCCAGACGGGTGGTCAGCGTATCGCCCGCTTTCACCTGCTTGGTTTTTTTCAGCACGCTGCCGTCAGCGGCGCTGGTCACGCTGTACCCGCGCGCCAGGGTGGCGAGAGGACTGACGGCTTCCAGATGGGTGATGGCGCCGCCAAAACGTTCGCGGGTACTGCTCAGGCGATCGCGCATGCTTTGTGCCAGACGGTACTCCAGCTGCTGTACGCGGGACTGGGCGCGATGGATGCGCGGTTGAGGGTTGTGCTGGTTCAGTCGCTGGGTGATGCGTTGCTGGCGCTGGGTAGTGCGCTTAAGCTGATTCTCCAGGGCGGTGGCCATACGCTGACGCAGGCGCTCCAGCACCGTTTGCTGACGCGCCAGCCGCAGCTGCGGATGCTGCTGTTGCAGACGATGATAAAGCTGTGTGAAACGACGATTGCGCGTCGCCAGATAATAATCCATCGCCATTTCCAGCCGCTGCTGGCCGATCTGCAACTGGCGCAACAATTCCTGCTGATTACGGCTGACCATTTCGGCGGCGGCGGAAGGCGTGGGGGCGCGCAGATCGGCGACGAAATCGGCGATGGTCACGTCCGTTTCATGCCCCACGGCGCTGACCACCGGAATGGCGCTGGCAAAGATCGCCCGCGCGACCCGCTCGTCGTTAAAACTCCACAGATCTTCCAGCGAGCCGCCGCCGCGTCCGATGATTAACACGTCGCACTCCTGACGGCGGTTAGCCTGTTCAATGGCGCGGACAATCTGCCCCGGCGCATCCTCGCCCTGAACCGCCGTCGGGTAGATGACCACCGGCAGAGAGGGATCGCGGCGCTTAAGCACATGCAGAATATCGTGCAGGGCGGCACCGGTTTTCGAGGTGACGACGCCCACGCAATGCGCAGGGGAGGGGAGCGGCTGCTTGAACTGGCTGTCGAACAGCCCTTCCGCCTGTAACCGCGCTTTTAACTGCTCGTATTTTTGTTGCAGCAGGCCTTCACCCGCCGGCTGCATGCTTTCAACGATGATCTGGTAATCGCCGCGCGGCTCATAGAGGGTAACGCTGGCGCGCACCAGCACCTGCTGACCATGCTGCGGGCGAAAGGTGACGCGGCGGTTACTGTTGCGGAACATGGCGCAGCGCACCTGGGCGGTGTCGTCTTTGAGGGTGAAATACCAGTGCCCTGATGCGGGCTGCGTGAAGTTGGAAATCTCACCGCTGATCCATACCTGGCCCAGCTCTTTTTCAAGCAGCATGCGCACCGTCTGATTCAGGCGGCTGACGGTATAAATTGCAGGGGATTGAGTCATTGACATGTGAGCTGGATCAAATTCTAAATCAGCAGGTTATTCAGTCGATAGTAACCCGATGAGAGGCGAACGCAACTATTTTTCTGAAAAAAGTGTGGATGCAACCGATTACGCTCTGTATAATGCCACGGCAATATTTAACCACCCGGTCAGAGATATTGCCCATGCTACGTATCGCTAAAGAAGCCCTGACGTTTGACGACGTCCTCCTTGTTCCCGCTCATTCCACCGTTCTGCCGAATACCGCCGATCTCAGCACCCAGCTGACGAAATCCATTCGCCTGAATATTCCTATGCTCTCCGCAGCCATGGACACCGTGACGGAAGCGCGTCTGGCGATTGCTCTGGCACAGGAAGGCGGCATCGGCTTTATCCACAAAAACATGTCCATTGAGCGTCAGGCTGAAGAAGTCCGCCGCGTCAAAAAACATGAATCCGGTGTTGTTACCGATCCACAGACCGTACTGCCAACCACCACGCTGCGCGAAGTGAAAGAACTGACCGAACGTAACGGTTTCGCAGGCTACCCGGTTGTCACCGCTGACAACGAGCTGGTCGGTATTATTACCGGTCGTGACGTGCGTTTTGTTACCGATTTAAGCCAGCCGGTCAGCGTCTATATGACGCCGAAAGAGCGCCTGGTTACCGTGCGTGAAGGCGAAGCGCGCGACGCCGTGTTTGCCAAAATGCACGAAAAACGCGTGGAAAAAGCGCTGGTGGTTGACGCGAATTTCCATCTGCTCGGCATGATCACCGTTAAAGACTTCCAGAAAGCCGAACGTAAACCGCAGGCCTGTAAAGACGAGCATGGCCGTCTGCGCGTTGGCGCGGCCGTAGGCGCAGGCGCGGGCAACGAAGAGCGCGTGGACGCGCTGGTCGCCGCCGGTGTTGACGTCCTGCTGATCGACTCCTCTCACGGTCACTCTGAAGGTGTGCTGCAACGCATTCGTGAAACCCGTGCCAAATACCCGGATCTGCAAATCATCGGCGGTAACGTCGCCACCGGCGCAGGCGCACGTGCGCTGGCCGAGGCTGGCGTGAGCGCGGTAAAAGTGGGTATCGGTCCTGGCTCCATCTGTACCACCCGTATCGTGACCGGCGTGGGCGTACCGCAGATCACCGCCGTGTCTGACGCGGTGGAAGCGCTGGAAGGCACCGGTATTCCGGTTATCGCTGACGGCGGCATCCGTTTCTCCGGCGACATCGCCAAAGCCATCGCCGCTGGCGCAAGCGCGGTAATGGTCGGCTCTATGCTGGCAGGTACCGAAGAATCCCCGGGCGAAATCGAACTGTTCCAGGGACGTTCCTACAAATCCTATCGCGGCATGGGTTCGCTGGGCGCGATGTCCAAAGGTTCTTCTGACCGTTACTTCCAGACCGATAACGCCGCTGACAAACTGGTGCCGGAAGGTATCGAAGGCCGCGTGGCCTATAAAGGCTATCTGAAAGAGATCATTCACCAGCAGATGGGCGGCCTGCGCTCCTGTATGGGGCTGACCGGCTGTGCTACCATCGACGAGCTGCGTACCAAAGCCGAATTCGTACGCATCAGCGGTGCAGGCATTCAGGAAAGTCACGTTCACGATGTGACCATTACCAAAGAGTCGCCGAACTACCGTATGGGCTCCTGATCGTTTCCACGCCCGGCTTAATGCCGGGCGATTTTGTTTTACTTGCCTCGGAATTAGCGTCAATGACGGAAAATATTCATAAGCATCGCATTCTTATCCTCGATTTTGGTTCGCAATACACACAGCTGGTGGCCCGTCGCGTGCGCGAACTGGGCGTTTACTGCGAACTCTGGGCATGGGATGTCACGGAAGCACAGATCCGTGAGTTCAACCCAAGCGGTATCATCCTCTCCGGCGGCCCGGAAAGCACCACCGAGCATAACAGCCCGCGCGCGCCGCAGTATGTGTTTGACGCAGGCGTTCCGGTACTGGGCGTGTGCTACGGCATGCAGACCATGGCGATGCAGCTCGGCGGTCATGTAGAAGGCTCGAACGAGCGTGAATTCGGCTATGCGCAGGTTGAAGTTAAAACCAGCAGCGCGCTGGTACGCGGTATCGAAGACTCCCTGAGCGCTGACGGCAATCCGCTGCTCGACGTGTGGATGAGCCACGGCGATAAAGTTACCGCGATCCCGGATGACTTTGTGACCGTCGCCAGCACCGAAAGCTGCCCGTTTGCCATTATGGCGAACGAAGAAAAACGCTTCTATGGCGTACAGTTCCACCCGGAAGTGACCCACACTCGTCAGGGTCAGCGTCTGCTGGAGCGCTTTGTACTCGACATCTGTGAGTGTGAAGCCCTGTGGACCCCGGCAAAAATTATCGAAGACGCCGTGGTGCGCCTGCGTGAGCAGGTCGGTAACGACAAAGTGATCCTCGGCCTGTCCGGCGGCGTGGATTCCTCGGTGACCGCCATGCTGCTGCACCGCGCCATTGGCGACCGTCTGACCTGTGTATTCGTGGATAACGGCCTGCTGCGTCTGAACGAAGCTCAGCAGGTGATGGATATGTTCGGCGATCACTTTGGTCTCAACATTGTGCACGTGGAAGGCGAAGCGCGCTTCCTGGATGCGCTGGCGGGCGAGAACGATCCGGAAGCGAAACGTAAAATTATCGGCCGTGTCTTCGTGGAAGTGTTTGACGAAGAAGCGCTGAAGCTGGAAGACGTGAAGTGGCTGGCGCAGGGGACTATTTATCCTGACGTTATCGAGTCTGCGGCCTCCGCAACCGGTAAAGCGCACGTGATTAAATCGCACCACAACGTGGGCGGCCTGCCGAAAGAGATGAAGATGGGCCTGGTTGAACCGCTGCGCGAGCTGTTCAAAGACGAAGTACGTAAAATCGGTCTGGAGCTGGGCCTGCCGTACGACATGCTGTACCGTCACCCGTTCCCGGGTCCGGGACTTGGCGTGCGTGTGCTGGGCGAAGTGAAGAAAGAGTACTGCGATCTGCTGCGCCGTGCTGACGCGATCTTCATTGAAGAGCTGCGTAAAGCCGATCTGTATAACAAAGTGAGCCAGGCCTTTACCGTATTCCTGCCGGTTCGCTCTGTTGGCGTGATGGGCGATGGCCGTAAATACGACTGGGTTGTTTCCCTGCGCGCGGTGGAAACCATCGACTTTATGACCGCACACTGGGCGCACCTGCCGTATGATTTCCTCGGCCGTGTCTCCAACCGCATCATCAATGAAGTGAATGGTATTTCCCGCGTGGTGTATGACATCAGCGGCAAACCGCCAGCAACGATTGAATGGGAATAAGATTAACCTGACCCCAACAGGTATTCCCGATAAAAAGCCCGCATAATTGCGGGTTTTTTTATGCCTGATATTTTTTGCTCAGACATAATCCATCCTGTATTTTCCCCGCCAGTTGTTCAATTATGTTATTTCACACCCGCATTAAGATAATGCTCAAACGTGAGCCGCTTCGCAAAAAATAACGGCGAAAAGCTTTTGTATCTATGATCACAGAAATAAAAAAACATAATTAATTAGTTCAAAAACGTAATGGATTCTCCTTAGTCACATGTGTCAGAAAGTGTTTCACCTACACAAAAGAGTCCGGAGAACTGATTAAAATGAGTGGAAACACAAAGCACAACCGGCATGATGAATATCATATATTAACCCGCGGCGAGCGTATCGGTTATGGCATGGGCGACTTTGCTCAAAACCTGGTGTTCGGTACGGTAGGCGGTTTTCTGGCGCTTCACATGCTGACGGTGAATACCATCAGTACGGCGACTGCCGGGTTTATATTCCTGTTTGTCCGTATCATCAATGTCTTTTGGGACCCGATGGTGGGAACCTGGGTGGACAAAAGAAGTTCGCCTGCCGGAAAATATCGCCCGTGGCTTTTAAGAGCAGGCGTTCCACTCGTCATTCTCTCCGCTTTGCTTTTTGCACCTATTCCCGGCATCAGGGGATCGGTTGCTTTTGCATTTATTATTTATCTGGCGCTGGATTTACTTTATTCCGTGGTGAACATTCCTTATGGTTCACTTAATGCGTCACTGACAAGAGATCCGGAATCTATTGATAAACTGACCAGCACGCGAATGATGCTGGCGAATAGCGCTAATCTGCTGGTCTATACGCTCTTTCCAATGTTTGTGCAGATGGCCGCGCCCAAAGATCGCACTCTTAAGGATACCGGCTTTTTTGGCCTTGAACTGAATATGGGCAACTATACCGATCCCTCCGCTAACTACGCCTGGTTTGGGGTGTATTCAGTTTATATGTTCTTAGGGGCGGTAGCGCTTTTCATCTGTTATAAATTCACCAAAGAACGTGTTGTGGCGACAGCAGAACAAACGGCCAGTGTAAAAACCACAGACCTGTTCCTTGAACTGAAAAATAACCGGCCGCTGGTTATTCTCGGACTGTTTTTCATGCTGGCGTTTACGTTCATGTTTTTCATGAACACCGTTAATGGCTTTTTCAATCAGTACGTGGTGGGGCATTCAGAATGGATGGGTGCGATTGGCCTTGTCGCCTCAATCCCCGGCATTTTATTCCCTGTTTTCTGGCCAAAACTGAAGAAAATTTTTGGTAAAAAAGGCTTCTTTCATCTTTTCCTCGGCATGTTTATCGCAGGTGAATTGCTGACGTACGTCTGGTCACGGGAAGGTATGCATGATGCGCTCTGGCTTGCCTATATAGCTACCTTCATTAAACAGTGGGGCTTAACCTCGGCGACCGGTTTCATGTGGGCGCTGGTGCCTGAAGTTATCGCCTATGGCGAGTTAAAATCAGGTAAGCGCAACGCCGCTATCATCAATGCCATCATGGGGCTGTTTTTCAAAATTGGTTTTACCATCGGCGGCGCTATTCCCCTTTGGTTACTGGCGGCCTATGGCTTTAATGAAACCGGAGCGCAGCAAAGCGCCCACGCGCTGGACGGTATCGTCATTACCGCGGTCTGGATCCCAATCCTGTTAGCTGCGATTTCAATGATTGTCATGCAAATCTATCCAATCTCAGACAAACATGTCACTGATATCAATCGTCAGCTTGATGAGATTCGTGTGTAGTCAGAAAAATTAACAATAAATAAAATTTAAGAAAGGTGTAATGATATGTCGCTTATTCAAAATCCTGTATTGCCTGGCTTTAACGCCGACCCGAGTATTATTCGTGTTGACGACACTTACTATATCGCAAATTCAACCTTTGAATGGTTCCCGGGCGTTCGCTTACATCAGTCAAAAGATCTGCAACACTGGGAGCTTCTGCCTGCGCCATTGTCAACCACCACGCTTCTGGAGATGAAAGGCAATCCTTCGTCTGGTGGTATCTGGGCACCCGCGCTCTCTTATGCCGATGGCCAATTCTGGTTAGTTTATACGGATGTGAAAGTCACAGAGGGCGCTTTTAAAGATATGACCAATTATCTGACCACCGCAACGGATATTCGTGGTCCATGGACAGATCCTGTGAAGCTTAATGGCGTCGGTTTTGATGCCTCACTTTTCCATGATGACGATGGTCGTAAATATCTGGTTCAACAAACCTGGGACCACCGGGAATATCACCATCCTTTTAATGGCATCACGTTAACTGAGCTTGATACACAGACGCTGAAATTAAAGCCTGAAACCGCACGAACGATTTACCGGGGCACCGCGGTGGCGCTTGTTGAAGGGCCACACCTCTATAAACTGAACGGGTATTATTATCTCTTTGCCGCGCAGGGAGGGACGGTGTTTACTCACCAGGAAGTGGTGGCACGTTCCAGCACCCTGGAAGCGGACAGTTTCGAAACCGCGCCGGGAGACGTATTCTTGACGAATGTCGATACGCCAGACAGTTATATTCAGAAGCAGGGGCATGGCTCTTTAGTCTCAACGCCCAAAGGTGAATGGTATTATGCCTCGCTCTGCGCCCGCCCGTGGAATCGTCCTGGCGAGTCGGTTTATGATCCCCGTGGCTGGTCAACTCTCGGCAGAGAAACCTCTATCCAGAAAGTGTACTGGGATCAGGATGGCTGGCCCCGCATTGAAGGGGGGCATGGCGGCAAAACTTTTGTCGAAAGGCCAGCTGATGCTATCCACACCGAAAGCGCAAAAGATCATAGCCAGTATGATGACTTCCGATCGCCGACACTGGATCTTAACTGGAATACGCTCCGGGTACCGTTCACCGAAAAAATGGGCACAACGGGCGAGGGTAAATTGACGTTAAGGGGGCAGGGCTCGCTGGCGAATACCCATGACCTGTCGCTGATTGCCCGCCGCTGGCAGGCCTTCTATTTTGATGCACAGGTCAAAGTCAAATTTGATCCCGTTAATTATCAGCAAATGGCCGGGTTAACGAACTATTATAACGATCGCCACTGGAGCTTTATTTTTATCACCTGGAATGAAATTAACGGTGCTGTCATTGAAATTGCTGAGAATAACCGTGGGAAATATACTTCATATCTGAAAGACGACGCCATTAAGATCCCTGAGCACACTCATTACGTCTGGTTTCGCACGAAAGTCCGCAAGGAAACCTACACCTATGAATACAGCTTTGATGGGATCACTTTCACTGAAATTCCCGTTACATTAGATTCCGCTATTCTCTCGGACGACTATGTGCTGCAAAGTTATGGCGGCTTCTTTACCGGGGCATTCGTTGGTCTTGCGGTGGTGGACTATTCGGGTTACGATGCCTGCGCAGAGTTTTATGATTTCGCCTATCAGGAGCTTGGGGATTCGTTAACGGCAGATAATACTTATAGTTGGCAGGCTTCTGAGTCACGGTTCAATTAAAAGCTAAAGCGTCAATTAAGATCACATTTCAAGCCCGCGCAGGCGCGGGCTTTTTATGCGTTACAGGCAGCAGGATATGCCTGTTCCGGTCACAAACGCGTGACCTTCTGAATTTGACCATGGTCGTTATGCGTAACCACAATGCGCTGCGCTTTCTGCAATTCCATGAACGTATCAGCGTCCACATCCAGGCTTGCCATCAGGTTCGGCAACTGAATGCGCTGGGCGTTATTGCGCCTCTCATACCGAAAACGGAGACGATTGTAGGTCGCCCAGATAATAAGACCTATGGCATTCAGACAGGAGAAATAAAAGTAAACCTTCAGTCGATGGATCACTTCTTCCCCTAATATTTCAGGATTGAAGAATTTTATCAGGCTTAACGCTAATAAACTGATAAACAGCAACCAGACAATACAGGTCAGGAACAGGTCAAGGCCATAACGTAATGGTCGCGTTTCTGTGCAAATGATGTGATTTTCCATATCAACCTCTTTCAATACCACGATCCGGGCTGATCCAGCGCGCCCGTTTAGTCTGTGAAATAATCATTACCCGGGTAAAGGCGACTATTGTCGTCATCAGGCTCAGCACCCAGTAAATGGCCGGGAACCAGATGACCCAGAAGAGTGCGCCTGCGAGGTTTTTCTCATAGCGGCTGTCGATAAGCAGGCTGACCGCAAACTGGGCGATGCAAATACAGGACAAAATGATCCCCGCCAGTCCATCCATCGCCATATTTGACAGCGTCATTGCGCCATGCGGGCTGGCAAGAAACAGGATAAAACTGATCACGCAGGTAAAAGCCCAGGCGGTGGAAAGACAATATTCAGTAAATAGCGGCCACATACGGCGGTTTTTCCACTGCCACAGTCGCGTCATATTCTTTCTGAAGACTTCCGCGCCGCCCTGCGCCCAGCGTAAACGTTGTTTCCATAAACCTTTTAAGGTTTCGGGCATCAATACCCAACACAATGCGAGCGGTTCATAAAAAATGCTCCAGTGCTTAAGCTGTAGCTTCCAGCTGATATCAATATTTTCAGTAATGATATCCTCACTCCAGTAGCCCACATCCGCCAGCGCTGTACGGCGGAAAGCCGCTACCACGCCGGAGATGGTAAATATCTGGCCGTACATGCGCTGCGTGCGTTTAATCATGCCGATAATAGAGGAGAATTCACCGACCTGAATTTTGCCGATTAGCGTTGAGCGGGTGCGAATACGCGGGTTACCTGTAACCGCTCCGACGCGGGGATTCTCAAGCATGGGCGCCACAATATAAGCCACCGCGTCACGATCGAGTTTTGCATCGCCATCAATGCATACTAACCATTCACTTTTCGCCGCCGCCACGCCGGTTTTTAACGCGATGGCTTTGCCCTGGTTATGCGCCAGATGGATAACGCGCAGCCGTAAATGCTGTTTCGCCAGACGATTAAGAATAAATCCTGTGCCATCCGTTGAGCCATCGTCGACGGCGATCACTTCAATATTCTTGTAACGCTGTTTCAGCACCGATTCGATGGTTTCGGCGACGTTGTTCTCCTCGTTATAACAGGGGACAATTACCGAAACCAGCGGCTTGCCTTTTAGCGTGGGAACATCATCTTCCCGCCCCCATGACCAGTGCCGTTCACGACTGAACCAGAACAGCAGCCCCCCGGCCATCCATAAAACAGACATAAAAAAGGGCCAGAAGAAAACAAAGCGAAGCATCGTTTCAACGGAAAATAACAGGGCTATCACCAGCGGAATGCTCACCACCAGTCACAGGATAATGAGCGAAACAATACGATTATTCATTTTCTGGATACCAGTTAGTTGAGATCTCAGGACTTATTACGCGGACGTGATCTTCACCAGTAATAAGATCGTCCGGGGTGTAACCATAATTTTTTACGCCGTTGAGTTGTAATAACTCCATCCAGCTGGCAATGTCTTTAGCATCAACAGATTGCGTTTCTAATTGCACTATTGCTTTATCGTTCGCAGCAGAGAAGCTGGTGATATAGCGGGCAAGCTGCTGTAGCCACTTACTGGCAAACTTTTTGTCTTGCTTCGCCCGGTAGGGATTAGCGACAACTATCGTCCAGTCGTAAAGGCGTAATGATTCCTGAATACGTCGATTAAACATGTCGTCCATTTGCGGGTGCAATTCCGGCATGGCGATAATCTGACGTGCCGTTTTTATCGACGGTCCGCGAACAGATTTAACCGTATTCGCCAGAGAAACCGTTAGCGCGGTGGACGTCGACTTGTTGGTGAACTCCCGTTCACGGGACGCTTTCTCATCGACAAAAACAACGCCGTCAAAGACGCTGTGTGCGGCCAGGTCCTCATACATGTCGTGTATTTTTTGCCAGGTGACGTCATCGATCACCTGTGATGGCTTGTCTTTCCCGACCGGGCTGAAGTCCCAGTTCAACAGCGGCATTGAGGCATACACCGCCACATCCGTGCGCGTCCTGAGTTGCCAGGCGAGACGATTGAACAGGTCTTCTCGGACAGGTAACCAGCGATTGGGGAAATACACCTCGCGAGTGGCGCTATTTGCTACCGGCGTTACCGATGCCTGTAAAAATACCGTACTCACATTCATGTCTTTAATGCGCTGAACAAGAAGATCAATATTCTTCTCCTGCCGGTTTTTATCGACATCATAAATGCTATCAATGCTCACGCTGATTGAACGCATCTCTGACTGTTCCTGCACGCTGGCGACCATTTGCGCAAAATCAATCAGCGACGGGTTATTATCAATTAACAGGCGTGGGATCGCGTCCAGGTTATCTACCGTGGCGAGTCCGTCCTCAAGCGTAAAGAAGGTATCAAAACCCAGCTTTTTGAGCTCCTGTATGGCCACGCCATTTTCCGCACCATACGGCCACACCCAGGATTTGGGTTGTTTGCCGGTATATTTTTTTAGATGCTCAGCGATATTTTTACCGTCGGCGCTAACGCGTCGACGATATTGTTGCTCCGTTTCATAGGTCGAGGTTGTCGGGTTATAGAAACGGTTAGCGATGGCTGGCAATTTGCTTCCGCTGGGGTTAGCTTGCACACCGTAATGGGAGTTCCAGGTATGAGCGCCTATTTCCACAAGCGGCGAGCGGGCAAGTTCAGCAATTTGCTGCCATGTCGCGATTTTCTCGCGATCAATATACTCATCGCCAAACTTTACCTTTTTATTGGCTGGCGTATCGACCCAACTGCCCACGGGAGCCCATAAAGCGGGCCACTGATAGGCTTTCAGTAGTGGGAAAACGCGGGTATAGAAACTCTGATAACCGTCGTCAAAGCTCAGCAAAACGGCTTTGGTGGGTAAGGTTATTTCGCCTCTGTGAGCTGCGCGAATTTGCTCCACGCTAATAGGCTGATAGCCATTTTCCCGCAGCCATGAAAATTGCTCCCGTAGCGCGCTGGTGCGTACCGACATAAAGCGCTGATCGGCACTCTCGTCCTCAACGTCATGGTAAGCCAGCACAATAAAGCTGTTGTCAGGCCAGGGATTTTCCGCACGTAATTTTTGCCGTATGTCCGGTGAAGAAAACGATACCTTTCGGTGATCGTTACAGGCTGTAAGCATGCTGATGCCAAGCACTATTATAAAAGTACGCAGTATCTTCTTTTTCTGCCATTGCACGCTGGCTTCGGCACTGTTAGCGGTAATGCCATGCTTTAAGGCACGCGCAGGGGTGCGACGCGAAATACGCTCCGCCTGCGTACCGATACTGAAATTATCGTTAAGGTCATAGCGCGCCGAGAAGCGGCCGCCTAATTTATCGCCATGATTAAAATGACGCTCCATGATTTCGCCTTCCATCCAGATATCGCGCGAACGCCACTCTAAGCCTGCTGACCAGTCGCGAACGTTACCCTGGCCTTCGGTGAAATGACTGTTGATCTCGCCAAAGCCCGCAAATGCCCGCCAGTTTTTTGCCAGCGGCGGGGTATAAATGGTCGTGGTAAAGCTGTTGTCATGGCGGCCGGAATCAGGGCTGTCAGAATCCAGATCGACTGTTGCGCCAACACGCAGCTCCGCGGAATGATGAATATCGTGGGCCCGTTTCAGCTCTTTCACCGCAGAATTTGCCGGATCGCGTTTTTGCACGTCCGCTAATAACAGTTCAGCGTGTCGCCAGTCCTGAAGCGCCATTGCGACATAGCTCTGTTCTACTTCCAGCGAAATGTTGGTCGGCTCAAGCACTTCCGCTTTCTTTAATTCCTTCTCAGCCTTACGCGGCCAGCCTCTGGCCATCAGCACTCGCGCATAGTCAATTTTCAGGTTCTGGTTACCCGGTGCCCTGTCTTTGAGATTACGCAGGTAACGTTCAGCCGCAGGAAGGTCGTTGGCATATTCATGCAGCTCGGCCAAAAACAGATGGCCCAGCAACCATTCGTTATTTGGCAAAGGCAGCGGCGAACCTGGCATATAAGTATGAACAGGCTCTTTTTTCAGAATATGATTTGTCAGCAGCGACGCCGATTTAAATCGATTGCTTTCCAGATGGCTATAAAACAGATCGGCACGTTGCTCTTCGGTAACGTTTTCTTTTAATACTCCCTTGCTGTAGAAAAGGTCTTTCAGCATTGCTTCGGCTTGCTGCGGTTTCTTTTCATGCAAATAGGCCGATGCGACCCAGTAGCGGGCATATTCGGGAAGCGCGATACCTTCACTTTTCAGTATTTTTTCCTGCTTAAGCACATCCTTATGCCTGTCGCGTGCAAGCAGCGCACCCATTTGATCAATAAGGGCGCGGCGATAGTAAGGGGCCAGCTCTTTTTTATCCTTCCACTCACTTAATAATGACTGGTAAGTGGCTAACGCGCGATCGGCAATGTTATAGCGCTCGGATTCGCTACGGGTTGGCATAAACGCCAGTCGTACAAGTTCGGCAGCATAACCGGCACGAGCATCAGGATCAGCGTGAGATCCATTCTCTTTCAGCAACACATACGAAAGATCGTTATCCTGCAGCGCCTCCTTATATTCTTTAACACCCGTGCCTGATGATGAATGCTGCATCGCCATCGTACTGGCAAAAAGTTCATTCTGCTCCTGTCCGGCGAGTCGATACACCCAGGCCGCCGCCAGATAGTTACGGCTGTCCGGATCCTTCTTAAGCAACGTATTTACGTGTTCTATAGCGGATTTATGATTACCGCTGTCCGCCAGCGTTAATAAATACCCCCGCTGATAGTCGGCATTGGCAGGATCCTTGTCCCATAAACGTTTCCAGAGCTGTAATGATTCAGACCAGCGTTTCTGATTGCGATAAGCTTTAGCCGCCGCCGGATAAGCCCGCAGCGGTAAGTTTTGCTGGCTAAAGCGCTCATATACAGAAATCACCTGCGCATCCTCGCCTGCCCAGGAGGCGATCTGTAACCAGTCTGCAATTTGCTGATTGTTTAGCGATGCGTGGGAGGCGAACCAGGCCAGCGCGGGCGTGGTATTGCCGTTTCTGGCTTCCCGTACCAGCGCATCATAATTCTGAGGCTGTGCATTAACCTGGCAGCTAAAAAAAGACGCCAGACAAACTGCAATTAATTTATAACGGGTTTTTTACACTGCTTTTCTTTACGTTAAACATAGGCCCTCATGTAATTTATCAGAGTGATACTGTCCCTTGCCTGATAAAGACATAATGGTGACGCTAAAGTTATTTTATTTATGGACCGGAAAGGGTTAGCTTTTCTGATCCGCGAGCTAAAAGCTTGCTTTCATTTTTGATCCTGAAACAACCGGTGAGAAAAAAATTCTTCTCCAGACGCGGTCTGACAAAAAATACGATAGCGGGAAAGCTTTTCCTCAAATATTTTTCGCTCCTGCGGCGTCAGGCCGGTAAGCGTACACGCCTGCAAATTGTCAATGCCCAGCCACTCGCTAAAAGCGACAGAAAAAGCGACAGAATCAATATCCCGTTCGTTGAGCGGAAAATTATCAACAGTCATCTCATGCCTCATTTATTTTCAGGTAGTCATCGAGTAATAATCGCCATCAAAAACGATGCTTCTGTTCTTGCCTTCACGTTTCGCTTCATAGAGCGCCACGTCAGCAAAGCCGATAATATCTTTCACGCTTTCCGTACCGTTACTACGGTAAATACCGATGCTCGCGGTTATCTCGCCTGGTAATCCCAGGGAGGAGGAGTGGGAAAGCCGCGCGACGTTTTTGCATATGTTGTCCGCCACATATTGCGCCTCTTTTTCAGAAGCGGCGGGTAATATAATGGCAAACTCATCACCGCCGAGACGGGCAAAAATATCTTTTGAGCCAAGATTGTTGCGGATCACCTGTGCAAATTCCTGAAGCACCTGATCGCCTTTTTGATGTCCGAAGGTATCGTTAATCTCTTTGAATTTATCCAGATCAAGTAACAGTACACTGAATCCGTTTTTTTTGTTTTTGTGCGCCAGCAGTGTTTCTATTTCCTCAAGAAAATAGGTGCGGTTATAGGCTTTTGTTAATGCATCGTACATGCGCATATGGCACACCTTTTTTAACGAGGTGAGGGTATCGGCGATGATGAAAGCCGTGATGAGCAAACGGCAACTCACTTTTATGCCCCTAATCAGGTTCCAGGCTACAATACTCTCCTGGCCATAAATATAAAGAATCATAACGCACAGCATTTCTGTCAGCATCAGCGCGGCAATGCCATTCCAAAGGGTGTTGTTAAAATTGTTGTAATAAACAACCAGCACAAACAATACCAGCGCGAGCGCACCACAGGCATAACGGGCATAGTCCATATTTTTTAGTGCCACGGGATGCCCAGGCGATGGGATAGCTGCATCTTTATAGAGATAACAGGCGGCGATATATACACAGATAATATATGCCGCTGACAGGGATAATATGATGCTGTCATTCTTCAGGCATTTGCCATGCTCTTTTATATCCGCGGCATACATCAAAAGCGCGGCAAAAATAAAGCTCATGGTGCATACTTGTCTTGCCAGGTTAAATATTCCAGGATTTGCGGCTTTACTCATTGATCGCACGAAATCGATGGGGCGCCATGTCGTCGCGTCATAGACGATGGAGGTACTTTCTGTGTAAAACAGTGCACCCGCCAGAAAAGCCATGCTCAGCAGTAGATAATGCTTTTTACGGTTATCACAATAATATTTGACAAGGATCGCTGAAAACGCCGCGACGTCCGTGGCGATTAATATCAATAATGATAATAAGTGAAATTGCGGTGTAGTATTTGAAAACACTGAATCAGCAATAATGATTAAATCTTTCATAATACAGGTATTGATTAGTAAATTAAAATCATGCTGTATGCTACAGCCCAGGTTAAAGAGGGTGCATTATATTTTCAGCTTTTAATAACTATCGACAGATTTTTTAATTACATTACCGGAATGAAAATGCTGAAGTTTACGCATTCCTCTGAATAAAAATTTAATTTCATTAAGTGTATTTCATGACGCAGCTTTAATTTATATTTGGTCATGATGAGCATATAAACAATTTTGCTAAAAGCTCCATAGGTATCCCAGTCCCCTTCGAAATTCATTTTTGCATAATTACCACTAAAAAGATGAGTGTTTTCTGCTGTTGCTGATTTCGTTGATGTCGCCCAGGAGATATCAACATCGACTATACTTTCGCGTCCTTTACTTAACAGCGCAGAGTGCTTAGCTGAGATAGCCAGTTCTTTTATGACTTCTTCACTATCAAGTAATAATTTTTTAATGCTTTTCGTCACGTCAGATACAGCTGGCTCAAAAATATGATCATGCACTGTCATCGTGTGGTTGTAAGCAAATTCCCGCGTAATGGTGCATAACTCCACCTCCGGCAACTGGACGTCTTTCAGCAACAATGAAGGCTGTAATTTATCAAATTCCCAGACGTCTGATCTGCGATAATCTGTGGGCGACAGGCCAGTAAATTTTTTAAAGGCTCTGGCAAACCCCTGACTGCTCTGATAATGAAATAAGTATGCAATTTCGGTGATTGGCAGTGACGTCATGCGGATCAACACTGCTGCACGGCATATTCTCCGTTTAAGGATGTAATCACCCAACGATTGACCATATTGTTGCTTAAACCAGGTTTCAATAGTACGTCTGCTATAGCCTAACACTTTGGTCAGATCGTCAATGTTTGCCAGAGAATAGATATTCTCTTCAACCCAGGAAATGATGTGCTTGCGTATAGTTTCTTTCATTCCCTCAGATTTTCCTTAGATTCTAGCGGGTAAAATGAGGCGAACGGATCATTTTACGCAAAAGTGCAGCCGGTAAGTCATTATGAGTATAGATGAATAAAAGAGCGACCCCTGGGGGAGGGTTCGTGCAGGAGCCGCCACCTGTCAGCGCAGGGCGGTTACAGGGTAAATTTTTACGGACGCAGGAATGCCCACGCTAACAGGAGCGTGCTGTCTGACAGGGTGAAGTCTTAGCGTTGTGCGGTGGGGTCGATAGTCTGGCTAATCTGTTGAGACTGGGCTTTATCCTGATGATGATACCAGGCGCCAATGGAGGAATAGACGAAGCGGCCAAAAAAGAAGAAGAAGCTGATGAGAAGTACGATACGGGTCATGCGACTGTCAAATCGATGTCGTTTTCGCATACTGTTTGCCTGACTCACAAGGGGTCCTATAAGGTAAGCCCGATCGACGGGCGGTACGTTATTAAGGCACAAAGCCAGATGCAGGTCAATTCACAATAATGTAAAAAATCGTCAAAAAAATATTAATCAGAATTATATATTCCGGCGTGAAACATTCATAATATCTATAAATAAAGTGCAGGAATGATTAAATGTGTAATTGTTGATTAGTGTGGGCCGCTTTTTTGATGCAGATCAGTTATTCATGGCAGTACATAACTAAAATCGCAACAGACTTCACGAAATCGTACCTTTACAGACGGGTTGGATGCCTGCCTGAAACGCCCCTCCTGGACCCTGGGTTTTCTGACGAGCATCTATGACTTTTTTAAAAAGGTATCAACAATACAAAGATCAATGGTGGGCGCTACCGCTTTTCCTCCCTGTTGTTTTACTGCCATTCGTTATCCTTGCTAATACATCCACCCAGATTGCTGGCGGTGTCGTTACGCTCTACTATCTGCCGCTGGCATTTTTTATCAGCCTGATGCTGTTTTTTGGCTGGGCGGCGCTGCCTGGCATCACGCTTGCGCTGGTTTTCCACTACTACCCCCATACCGGCGGTATGGAAATCCTGGCGAAAACTGTCCATTTTCTTATCCCGACCATCCTTAGCTGGGCGGGGTATCGCCTTTTTGTCACGCGACGGCATATGGTGTCGTACGGAAATGCCGATTTAATGGGGCAGCGCCTTTTCTGGCAGGTGATCTGTCCTGCCGCCATTATTCTGCTTATCTTCCAGCTGGCGACTTACCTCGGCATGTACAATAACTACAGCATGATGGCAGGTTCCAGTCCGTGGAGCGTTCGTACGCTGATCAATTTTCAGGCGTTGATGGTAGGCTGTCTGACCGGCATACCGATGTGCTATCTGCTGATCCGTATCATCCGCCATCCGCGCTATGTGCGCAGTTTTATTACCCAGATGCGACGTGAATTCCATCCGCGATGCTCACGGGTTGAAGTCGTGCTGTGGCTTGGCTTACTCATCGTCATCCTGGGTTTTTTACTGCAACCCATGAATGAAGAAAGTACCATTTTCAGCTCCAACTACACGCTGACGCTGTTAATGCCGGTAATGCTGTGGGGAGCGATGCGCTTCGGCTATCGTTTTATGTCGGTGGTCTGGACGCCGTTTCTTATCGTCGCGGTGCACTATTTTTACTGTTACCTGCCGGTCCGCCAGGACTATGGCATCCAGCTGACCATCACCTCGTCCAGTTATCTGGTGTTCTCATTCATCATTAACTATATGTCGATGCTGGCCACCAGCGAACGTATGGCCCATGTTCGCGTCCGAAAACTCGCTTACCTCGATCCGGTGATGCACATGCCTAACCTGCGGGCGCTGAACCGCGCGCTGGCGGATACGCCCTGGTCGGTACTCTGTTTTCTGCGTGTCCCTGAACTGGAAATGTTAGGACGTAATTACGGCGTCATGCTGCGCATTCAGTACAAACAAAAACTGGCAGAGTGGGTGCGTCAGGATCTGCATACCCATGAGGATGTCTATCATCTTTCGGGGCCCGATCTGGTGATCCGTCTGAATACGGAATCCTATGAAGAGCGTATTGACGCGCTGGACGCCAGGATCAAACAGTTCCGCTTCGTCTGGGATGGCATGCCGCTACAGCCGCAGGTGGGGATCAGCTATTGCTACGTGCGTTCACCCGTCGTCCATCTTTACCTGCTGCTGGGCGAGTTAAGCACAGTGGCGGATCTGTCGCTGGCGACCAATCATCCGGAAAGCCTGCAACGTCGCGGCGCCGCCAGCTTACAGCGCGGCCTGAAAGATAAAGTCGAGATGATGAACCGGCTCCAGCAGGCGCTGGAAGCGGATCGTTTTGTGCTGCTTGCCCAGCCCATCGCCGGCATCCGCGGCGATAATTATCATGAGATCCTGCTGCGCATGGTAGGGGATAACGGCGAATATATCGGCCCGGACAGCTTCCTGCCGGTGGCGCACGAACTTGGTTTGTCGTCGCGCATCGACAAGTGGGTAATAGAAAATACGTTACGCTTTATGGATGCCCATCGCGATGTGCTGCCCGGTCAGCGTTTTGCCATCAACCTTTCCCCGTCGTCCGTCTGCCGCGCGCAGTTTACGCTGGAAGTCAGCCGCCTGCTGAAAGCCTGGAATATCGAAGCCTGGCAACTGATTTTCGAAGTGACGGAAAGCAATTCCCTTACCAACATCGAACAGGCTAATCAGACCCTCGGACAGCTGCAACATATGGGCTGCCGGGTGGCGATCGATGATTTTGGCACCGGCTATGCCAGCTATGCGCGGCTGAAAAACGTTAATGCCGATATTTTAAAAATCGACGGCAGCTTTATCCGCAATATCACCTCGAACAGCCTCGATTATCAGATTGTCGCGTCCATTGTTCATCTGGCGCGCATGAAAAAGATGCAGGTGGTGGCGGAGTACGTAGAAAGCGAGGAGATCCTCCGCGCGGCCATGGAGCTGGGGATCGACTATATGCAGGGCTATCTGATTGGCAAACCAGAGCCGCTGAGCGGCCTGGTTGAAAGAGCAGCTTTGCCGTCATTGCGCGCCTGAGCAGGCGATGACGGCGGAGGCGATCAGGCGGCCACGTTGTCCGGGGCGTCTTCTTCCTCGATCTTGAGCATCCAGCCGGTAACCGACTGCCAGTACTCCTGTTCTTTTTCGAGATCAAAAAGCACCAGCGCATTCTGGCTGAACCAGTCATGGGGGAAGCTCAGCGTCCAGTGATTGTCATCGGTCTTCAGACGCAGGGTCGGCGGCGTGGTGGTGGCCTGACGCTGGTTATTCAGCAGCACGCCAAGGCGCAGCAACTGGATCAGCGGCAGGTAATGCTTCTTTTTGTACAGCGCGAAACGCGGCAGATCGTCAATTTTGATCCCCTTGCGGTGATAGCGCACCATGGTCGCCATCATCATCTGCTGCTCCTGGTTGAAGCCCGGCAGATCGCTGTGTTGCAGAATATAGGCTGAATGACGGTGCATACCGCTGTGATTAATATTCAGGCCCACTTCATGCAGCATGGCTGACCAGCGCAGCAGCGCCGCCAGTTGCGGATTATCGAGCTTAGGATTTTGCGCCAGCCACTGATCGTACATCAGCATGGTGGTTTCCAGTACGCGCTTCGCCTGATCCCGGTCGATATTGTACTGATTCGCCAGACTTTGTGCCGTGCGGCTGCGAATATCCTGATGGCGGAAACGACCTTCCATCTCATACAGCACGCCTTCACGCAGCGCGCCGTCGGAAAGACGCAGCTCGCGGATCGCCAGCGCGTCGAACACGCCGCAGAGGATCGCCAGCCCCGGCACGAACACCGCTTTACGCTCGTCTGACAGACCCGGCAGGCTCAGCGCGTCAAAGCTTTTGGCCTTCAGGGTTTCACTGACCAGCAGATCCAGGCGTTCCGGCGTGATAAAACCGTCCTTTTCGCCCATCGCCAGCAACACTTCGTGGGCGGCCTTGATGCTGCCGGATGCGCCCAGCGCGACATTCCAGCCCTGAATACGGTATTGCCACGCCAGACCTTCCAGTTTTTGTACGGCGGCAAGGCGCGCCCGCTGGAAGTTTTCCCGGCTGATGGTGCCGCCAGGGAAATAGAGCTGCGCAAAACTCACGCAACCCATACGGCGGCTTTCCACCAGCTTAGGTTCGAAATCTTCACCAATCACCAGCTCCGTCGAGCCGCCGCCAATATCCACCACCAGCTTGCGGCCTTTTTCCGGCTGCGTGTGCTCCACGCCCATAAAAATCAGCCGCGCTTCTTCGTTGCCGGAAATGATTTCAATGGGATAGGGGATCACCTCGCTGGCGCGTTTTAAAAACTCCGAGGCGTTCAGCGCCTGGCGCAGGGTATGGGTGCCGACAATGCAGACGCTGGACGGCTCAAAGCCCTGCAAACGTTCGGCAAACAGCGCAAGGCAGCTCAGCCCGCGCTCCATTGCCTCTTCGCTGAGCATATTTTTATCGTCCAGCCCGTCGGCCAGGTGCACGCGCTGCTTCAGACGGCCGATGATCTGCATCGCGCCATCCACCACACGGGCAATCACCATGTGGAAACTGTTCGAACCAAGGTCGACCGCAGCAAATTCCTGCGGGCGAGGGGCGTTATCATTTATAGGCATAGATTAGTCGGGCTGCTCGAGTGATTTGATGTAATCGTAAATCGCCAGTTGCGAGCGCACTTTACGGCGATTACCACGGGGTACATAAGTGTTGCTCAGCTCTTTGTCGATATAACGCGCTTTAACCGTATCGTTAAGCTGAAGATCCACAATATTCAGTATTTGTTGTTTCAGGCGCGGATCCAGCAGCGGCGTTGCCACTTCAATACGGTAATCAATATTACGCGTCATCCAGTCGGCGGAGGAGAGATAAACCTGCTTATCGCCCCCGTTTTCAAAAATATAAACGCGATCGTGTTCAAGATAACGGTCAACGATGCTGATCACGCGGATATTGTCGCTGATGCCCTCAAGCTGTGGGATCAACGAACACATACCGCGCACCAGCAGATTTACCATCACGCCTGAACCCGAGGCCGCATACAGCCTGTCCACAAGGCCTTTATCCACCAGGTTATTCAGCTTCAGGGTGATCCCGGACGGGCGGTTGTTCTGCGCGTTGGCAATTTCGCGGTCGATCATATCATACAGCAGGCGACGGGAGTTTTGCGGCGAAACCAGCAGGTAGTCGAAGTTTACCGGACGATATGGATTCTCGATAAAGTTAAATACCCGACGCACTTCGTTGGTGATCCGCGCATCCGCCGTCAACAGTGAATAGTCGGTATACAGGCGCGCGGTTTTTTCGTTGAAGTTACCGGTGCCGATATGGGCATAACGCACCACTTCATCGCCTTCTTTACGGGAGATGAGGAACAGCTTGGCATGGATCTTAAGTCCGGGCGCGGAGAAGATCACGTGTACGCCCGCCTCGGTGAGACGACGCGCCCAGTGGATATTGGCTTCTTCGTCGAAACGCGCCTGCAACTCCACCACCACGGTGACTTTTTTGGCGTTGTGCGCCGCATGGATCATTGCATCAATAATGCGCGAATCTTTCGCCACACGGTAAATGTTAATTTTGATCGCCAGCACGCTCGGATCGAACGACGCCTGACGCAACAGTTCCAGCACGTGCTCAAAGGTGTGGTACGGATAGTACAGCAACACATCGCGCTCGCGGATGGCATCGAATCCGTTACGGAATTTATCGAACCAGATATGGCGCAGACGCGGCAGGGGCTTATTCACCAGATTGGCTTTGCCGACGTTCGGGAAGCCAATAAAGTCTTTGAAGTTATGATAGCGGCCGCCGGGCACGATGGAGTCATAGCGCGAAATGGTCAGCTTGTCGCGCAGCATTTCCACCATCGCGTCAGGCATATCCCGCTGATAAACAAAGCGCACCGGCTCGGCGGTCAGACGCTGTTTCAGGCTGGAGGACATCAGCTCCATCAGGCTCGCTTCCATTTCATGCACCAGGTCATACTCGGCATCACGGGTCATTTTCATCGAGTAGGCGTTGAGCGCATCGTAATCAAAGAAGCCTTTGAAAATATCATCGAGACAGTAGCGCAGAATGTTATCCAGCAGGATCATTGGCTTGCGGCGGCGCGGCGCTTCCGGCGGCAGATTGACAAAACGCGGCACCTTGTCGGACGGGATCTCCAGCAATGCATAACGGATGGCGTCGCCACGGATAATTTCCACCGCCAGATAGGTGTAATCGTCTTTCAGGAACTGCACCAGATCGGTTTCGCGATTAATCAGAATGGGCGTAATGTGCTGGCGCAGATAGTGTTTGAAATAGTTACGCAACCAGCTCTGCTGGTTAACGGAAAGCTGGCGTTCGTTGATGAGGAAGATCTGGTTACGGGCCATTTCCAGCAGCAGTTCATTATAAAGGCCGTCAAATTCCTGATCGGCTTTTAGCACGCGGGCCTGGATCTTGCCGAGTAAATGGCGTGAATGGGCGTTAGAGCCTTGCTCTTCGCTGATGATGATCCGGCGTTTCAGCTCGGCAAAACGCACTTTATAGAACTCATCAAGGTTGTTGGAATAGATACCCAAAAAACGCATGCGTTCGATAAGCGGGTTCGATTTATCCGCGGCTTCCTGAAGGACGCGCTCATTGAACGCCAGCCAGCTTAATTCTTTCTCGATATATAGCTTTTCCTGACCCATTACAACTCACACTCCGGTTCAATCACGGTTCGTGGCAATCCGTCTCTGCCTTCATTATGGCGAGCTTTGCCACAGGTTGTCCAATTGTGACAGGGAAGTATGACAGTAAACTGTTTCAGTTATGTGAGTAAAGAGAGCAAGGTTGCGGGGTTATTTACTGATTTTAGCGGTGGCAATAAAAAAAGCCCCGCTGGTAAAAGCGGGGAAGAGGCGAAGCGTAAGACCATCAGGCGCTGATACCGCCATGTGGCAGCTGTTGCGCCAGCCGTGTCGCCAGATAGCGCAGGCTGGAGAACAGCCCGGCGGCGTGTACGGCGTCGTTTTTAATGGTCAGCGAGGAGATCGTCCAGAGCTGCCCCTGCACGTTTTCATTAATCGCCCGGCTGAACGGCCCGAGGAACAGCCCGCACAGCGTCAGCGCCGGGTTGAGCAGCGCGTCGGCCAGTGGATGACGTTTCAGCCGATCGTCGCTGTGCAGCCTGTTCAGTTCGAGGCTCGCCCAGGGCGTCAGCAGATCCTGTTCATCGTAAGGGGAGATGATTTTAATATCGCCCAGCGCCGCCAGTACATCGTCTGAGAGTCGGCGTTTATTCACCGTGGCGATCTGACGCAGCGGCAGGTGCAGGGTGACGCCCGTCAGCCGCGGCCCGCCTTTTATTTGCAGGGTTTCGGTTGTGGCGTAATACGCGCTGTTCATACCCACCACGATATTATCCGGCAGCGCGACGTCATGTTCCGCACACAGCGTCCGCAGCCACTGCCATAATTGCGGCTCGTCCTGTTCGGGGAGGGGAATAGCGCATAATACCCGCGCCTGAATAGTAAATAAGCGCAGACAATCGGCGACCTTCACCAGATTACACAGCAGCACCACGCCAATAAATCCGGCCAGGGTTTCGCCGACGATATATACCATCTCCCAGGTTTCGTTTTTCTTAACCGGATAAGAGAACCACAGCATATCGAAAACAATAATGGTTAACAGCGCCAGGATCAGAAATAATAGTTGTGCCGCGCTGGTCCACCCGAGCAGGTTACGAAACCAGTTAAACAGGCTGACGTCGCCATCTTCGCTATGGCCCACCATATCCCGACAGCGCAGGCAGAAGCGCTGGGCCAGAATGCCGCAAAACAGCGACAGCAGGGCGCATACCATACTTGAGATCGACAAATACCATTCGGCGGTGACCACCTTCATAAAGGCGAACATTTCCGGCGGGAACCGGGCATAAAGTTCGGCATTAGCTTTATGCTGCAGGTATTCTTTATCCGGTTTTGACGGCGGAGAGATATAGGATTTGATAATTTCAGTAGAAGTTTCATAAATCTGATAAATAGATACAACTTTATCATGTGATTTATTTATATGAATGAACTGACCGCAGGCGTAAAACAACAGCAGCGCAGGTAAAATCCAGGTGGCGAGAATAAAACGAAAGTTTTTGAGCATAATCCATTGCTCCAGAGATAAATAACCAGCGCGAATTTTACTCGCCGCGCAGATGAAAATAAACTGGAATTTATTATTGATTCTGTGAATAAAATAAGCGCATCGCGGGCGGAATTCATGCCGCGATGCGTTTTATGGATCAGTCGCAGGCATGGCCCTGCGGCGGAAGCGGTACGCCATCCAGCCACGCGCGGTTATCGCGCATCGCCAGGCGGCCTTCGGTAAACCAGCTCACCACCAGCGGATAGATCGCATGTTCCTGGGTCTGTACGCGCGCAGTAATGTCCGCTTCGGTATCGCCCTCAAAAACCGGTACTTTGGCCTGTAGAATTACGGGGCCGCCGTCGAGTTCATCCGTCACGAAGTGCACCGAGGTGCCGTGCTCCGTATCGCCGTTTTCCAGCGCCTGACGATGGGTATGCAGCCCCGGATATTTCGGCAGCAGGGAAGGGTGAATGTTGATCAGACGTCCGGCAAAGTGCGCCACAAACGCGGGACTGAGAATACGCATGTAACCGGCCAGAACCACCAGATCCGGGGCGTAGGCGTCGATTTCCTGCATCAGTTCACGATCAAATGCCTCGCGGCTGGCAAAAAGATCGGCGGTCAGGGCGTGCGCAGGAATATCAGCTTCGCGCGCACGTTCAAGGCCGAACGCGTCGGCCTTATTACTGAAAACCGCACGGATCGTGGCGTTAATTTTTTTCTGCTTACAGGCATCGATAATGGCCTGCAAATTGCTGCCGTTACCGGAAATAAGCACCACGATATTTTTCATTACGCAATGACCACGCGTTCGGCGGAATCGGAGGCTTTGATAACGCCGATTTTCCAGGCGGTTTCGCCTTTAGCATTCATCAGCTCAATAGCTTTATCCGCTTCTGCTGCCGGCAGGGCGATCAGCATACCCACGCCGCAGTTGAAAGTGCGGTACATTTCATGGCGGCTGACGTTACCGGCCGTTTGCAGCCAGTTGAACACGGCTGGCCACTGCCAGGACGCTTCGTCGATTACCGCCTGGGTGTTATCCGGCAGCACGCGCGGAATGTTTTCCCAGAAACCGCCGCCGGTCAGGTGAGCGATAGCGTGAACGTCGACGTGCTCAATCAGTTCGAGAATGTTCTTCACATAGATGCGTGTCGGCGCCAGCAGGTGATCGGCAAGCGGTTTGCCTTCCAGCTCAGTGGTTTCCGCATCGCTGCCGCTGACTTCCAGAATTTTGCGCACCAGCGAATAACCGTTTGAGTGCGGGCCGCTTGAGGCCAGCGCAATCAGCACATCGCCGTCGGCCACTTTTGAACCATCAATGATTTCTGATTTTTCTACCACACCGACGCAGAAACCGGCGACGTCATAATCTTCGCCGTGGTACATGCCCGGCATTTCTGCCGTTTCACCGCCGACCAGCGCACAGCCCGATTGCAGACAGCCTTCGGCGATACCGCTGATCACGCTTGAGGCGGTATCCACGTCCAGTTTACCGGTGGCGTAATAGTCAAGGAAAAACAGCGGCTCCGCGCCCTGGACCACCAGGTCGTTCACGCACATGGCGACCAGATCGATGCCGATGGTGTCGTGGCGTTTCAGATCCATCGCCAGACGCAGTTTGGTGCCCACGCCGTCAGTGCCGGAAACCAGCACTGGCTCACGATATTTTTGCGGCAATGCGCACAGCGCGCCGAAGCCACCCAGTCCACCCATGACTTCCGGGCGACGGGTTTTCTTCACCACGCCTTTGATACGGTCAACCAGGGCATTACCCGCGTCAATATCAACACCGGCATCTTTGTAGCTGAGAGAGGTTTTATCGGTCACTGCTTCTGTCCCCACGCGTTTACTTGCGGTAGAAATAAATTTCGGCGCAATTCTAACAGCCCAGGCAAACGTTTGCGAGTGCATTGTTAGGGGGCAGGCGCGATTATTCAGTCAGGCTCATTTCCGCTATGATTGATCGGGATCAACACACTACCTGTAGCGCCGCGGACAAAAAGCGGTATAATCCGGCGATTTTTTTTGTGGCTGCTAACTGTCTGGGGAAGGAGAAGAGTATGAAGATCGTGGAAGTGAAACACCCACTCGTCAAACATAAGCTGGGACTGATGCGTGAGAATGACATCAGCACCAAACGCTTTCGTGAACTCGCCTCGGAAGTGGGTAGTCTGCTGACCTACGTCGCGACCGCCGACCTCGCTACAGAAAAAGTGACCATCGAAGGCTGGAACGGCCCGGTGGAAATCGAACAGATCAAAGGTAAGAAAATCACCGTGGTGCCCATCCTGCGCGCCGGTCTGGGCATGATGGAAGGCGTTCTGGAAAACGTGCCGAGCGCGCGCATCAGCGTGGTCGGGGTCTACCGCGACGAAGAGACGCTGGAACCGGTGCCGTACTTCCAGAAACTGGTTTCCAATATCGACGAGCGCATGGCGCTGGTGGTTGACCCGATGCTGGCAACCGGCGGTTCGATGATTGCCACCATCGACCTGTTGAAAAAAGCAGGCTGCTCCAGCATTAAAGTGCTGGTGCTGGTTGCCGCTCCTGAAGGTATTGCGGCGCTGGAGAAAGCGCACCCGGACGTGGAACTGTACACCGCGTCGATCGACCAGGGCCTTAACGAGCACGGATACATCATTCCGGGGCTCGGCGATGCCGGCGATAAGATTTTCGGAACCAAATAATTGAATAAATAAAAAACAGCCGACTTTGATAGTCGGCTTTTTTTTGAATAAAAGAAGCCATTCGTTAATAACAAACACAACTCAGAGGAAAACACTATGACGCGCCGTGCTATCGGGGTGAGTGAAAGACCGCCGCTTTTACAGACAATCCCGCTTAGTTTGCAGCACCTGTTCGCCATGTTTGGCGCAACCGTGCTGGTGCCAGTCCTGTTTCACATTAACCCGGCCACCGTGCTGCTGTTTAATGGGATCGGGACGCTGCTTTATCTCTTTATCTGTAAAGGGAAAATTCCGGCTTATCTGGGTTCAAGCTTTGCGTTTATTTCCCCGGTGCTGCTGCTGTTGCCGCTGGGGTACGAAGTGGCGCTCGGCGGCTTCATTATGTGCGGCGTGCTGTTCTGCATCGTCTCTTTTATCGTGAAAAAAGCCGGTACCGGCTGGCTGGACGTGATGTTCCCGCCTGCGGCGATGGGCGCAATCGTTGCCGTCATCGGCCTGGAGCTGGCCGGTGTGGCGGCAAATATGGCCGGTCTGCTGCCGCCAGAAGGGCAGTCGGCGGATACTAAAACGGTGGTTATCGCGCTGGTGACGCTGGGCGTGACGGTCTTCGGTTCGGTACTGTTCCGCGGCTTTATGGCGATCATCCCGATCCTGATCGGCGTGCTGGCAGGGTATGCGCTGTCGTTCGTCATGGGCGTGGTGGATACCACGCCCATCGCCGAAGCCCACTGGTTTGCGCTGCCGACCTTCTACACGCCGCGCTTTGAGTGGTTTGCCATCTTCACCATTCTGCCGGCTGCGCTGGTGGTGATTGCCGAGCACGTCGGGCACCTGGTGGTAACGGCGAATATCGTCAAGCGCGATTTGATCCGCGATCCGGGCCTGCACCGCTCAATGTTTGCTAACGGTTTTTCCACCATTATTTCCGGTTTCTTTGGCTCGACGCCGAACACTACCTACGGCGAAAACATCGGCGTGATGGCGATCACCCGCGTCTACAGTACCTGGGTTATCGGCGGCGCGGCCATCATTGCCATTCTGCTTTCCTGTGTGGGTAAACTGGCGGCGGCGATCCAGATCATTCCGGTGCCGGTAATGGGCGGCGTTTCCCTGCTGCTGTACGGGGTGATCGGCGCCTCCGGTATTCGCGTGCTGATTGAATCCAAAGTGGATTACAGCAAAGCGCAAAACCTGATCCTGACCTCGGTGATCCTGATCATTGGCGTCAGCGGCGCGAAAGTGCACATTGGCGCCGCAGAACTGAAAGGCATGGCGCTGGCGACCATCGTAGGTGTGGGTCTGGCGCTGATCTTTAAGCTGATCAACGTGCTGCGTCCGGAAGAAGTGGTGCTGGATGCGCCTGACAGCGATAGCAGCCTGAAGTGATCGACGAGTTTGAGCCGGGCGTGATGCCCGGTTCAAACGCAGCGCAATTTTATGATAGACTCAGTGCGTTTTCTGTAAGCCCTGTTGAGGTCCCTCTGAACACACCGGCGCAGCTCTCTCTGCCATTGTATTTACCTGACGACGAAACCTTTGCCAGTTTCTGGCCGGGCGATAACCCTTCTTTACTGGCCGCCGTGCAAAACGTTTTGCGCCAGGATCACAGTGGATACATCTATTTCTGGTCACGCGAAGGCGCGGGACGCAGCCATCTGCTGCACGCCGCCTGCGCGGAACTCTCTGCCCGCGGCGATGCGGTGGGCTACGTGCCGCTGGATAAGCGCACCTGGTTTGTGCCGGAAGTGCTGGACGGCATGGAGCAACTTTCGCTGGTGTGTATCGATAATATCGAATGCATCGCCGGGGATGAGGAGTGGGAGATGGCGATCTTTGATCTCTACAATCGCATCCTTGAATCAGGCAAAACGCGGCTATTGATCACAGGCGATCGTCCCCCGCGCCAGCTGAATCTGCGATTAGCTGATTTGGCTTCACGCCTCGACTGGGGGCAAATCTATAAGCTGCAGCCGCTGTCTGACGAAGATAAAGTGCAGGCGCTGCAACTGCGCGCACGCCTGCGGGGATTTGAGTTGCCGGAAGACGTCGGCCGTTTCCTGTTAAAACGGCTGGACCGCGAAATGCGCACGCTGTTTATGACCCTCGATCAGCTGGATCATGCCTCCATTACCGCGCAGCGTAAGCTGACGATCCCGTTCGTAAAAGAAATCCTCAGGCTGTAACCTTGCCGGGTGGCGGCTGCGCCTTACCCGGCCTACAAGTTACGCCGTAAAACGTAGGCCCGGTAAGGCGAAGCCGCCACCGGGCAATATATTGCGCCATTTCAGGCAGTTCTGTAGGCCCGGTAAGCGAAGCGCCACCGGGCGACATGTCACGCCAGATCCCCCAGCAGATGCTCCACCAGCAGCGGGATCGGCCTGCCCGACGCCACGCTTCTGCCGTTTTCCCGCCACAGCGCCGTGCCGCTGATATCCAGATGCGCCCACGGAATTTCCGCCGGGCAGAAATGATGCAGCAGCCAGGCGGCGGAGGCGCTGATTGCGGCATTATTGGTCGGCGTATTACATAAATCCGCTATCGCGCTGTCGGTCTGCTTTTTCAGTCGCGCGTCCAGCGGCAGCGACCAAACATCATCGCCGCAGCGCTGCCCGGCATCGGTCAGCGCCTCGCGTAGCGGGTCGTGCTGCGTCATCAGCCCGCTCAGCTCATAGCCCAGCGCTTTCACCACCGCGCCTGTCAGGGTCGCCATGTCGATAATGTACCGCGCCTGCGGGTGACGCTGCGCAGCCCAGGCAATGGCATCCGCCAGCACCAGTCGTCCTTCCGCGTCGGTATTATTGATCTCCACCGTCATGCCATTGCAGGCGCGCGCCACGCTGCCCGGCTGCATCGCGTCAGGGCCGATGGCATTTTCCGCCAGCGCCAGTACGCCCATCATACGCACCGGCAGAGCCATCTGCGCCACGGCCAGCAGCAGCCCCAGCACACCGGACGCGCCGCACATGTCGTATTTCATGGTGTACATGCCCGCGCCTTCTTTCAGCCACAGGCCGCCGGTATCGAAAGTGATGCCTTTGCCGACGTAGCAGCGCACCGGTACATTTTCCGCACCGTCATAGTGAATGGCGAGCAGCCGTGGCGGAGTGCTCGCTCCCTGGCCCACCGCCTGCAACAGACCCAGCCCCTGTTCCGCGATCTGCGTTTCATCCAGCACCTCGCAGCGCAGAGTAGGGAAGGGGGCGCATAATCTTTGCGCTTCCTCCACCACAAACTGCGGCGTACAGCGATCCCCAGGCAGATCCGCCAGCCGCCGGGCGGCGATCATCCCTGTGGCAATCGCCTGCTGCTGCTGGATCAGCGCCTCAAGCTTCGCCTGTTGTTCGGGCAGACAGAGCGCGTCAATATGGGTAATTCTCACCCTTGTGGCCGGGTTTGATTTCAGTCCAAGATCGTCCAGCCGGTGCGCCTGATTAAACAAAAAGCGCAGCAGCTGCTTCAGGGTGGTGTCGTTGATGTCCGTCAGATCGACGATCAGCCGCGAACTGGCCGGTATCGCCAGCAAGGGGCGCAGGGCATTCACCAGGCTTTCCGTCAGGCTCTCCTGCCAGTGGGCGTCCGGCAGCAGCGTCACCCGCGCGAAGGGGGCGCAGCCAAAGCGGGTATCGGCGATCTCCGGCAGCCTGCGCATTTCATTGATAAGCGGGGTGTCCGGTAATAAAGGGCAGGAGGCGCGGGCGATGAGCTGTCCGCCTGGCGGTACCTGCGTGAGCGAAGTAATACATTGCCATGCGATCATAAATCCTCCTCTATCGGCGCGCGGATCCGCGCGGCATAGGCCTGCATCCATTCTTCATCCACCGGCTGATAATGGGTCTTTTCACGCAGGCGCTCCGCACGAAATACCGTCAGCGGCTGGCGGGCGGTGGCGACCACAAACGAAAAGGTTTTGATATTGGTCGCCGCGCCGAATTCGCCTTTATTGTTCATGCACACCACCGATAAATCTCCGGCGCGGCCAAAGCGCGACATCAGCTTGTCTTCCAGTTCAAAAACCACCGAGTCCGCCGCCTGTTGCGGCGTCATCCCCTGCGCCATGCGGCGGACGATTTCATAGCTGGCACAGCCTTTCATCAAATCTTCCCCGACGCCGGTGGCGGTCGCCGCGCCGGTTTCGCTGTCGCAGTAGAAGCCAGAGCCGATAATCGGCGAGTCCCCCAGGCGGCCACGTTTTTTCATAAACAGACCGCTGGTGGAGGTGGCGACGCTCATCGACCCCTGTTTATCCAGGCCGATAACGCCCACCGTATCGTGACCGTCATAAGGGCTAAGCCCTTTGTCGAGCGTTTCGCGGCAGCGCTTGCGATAGTGCTGCATGGCGCGATCAGTGAGCATGGTTTTTTCGGCAAAGCCCTGATTTAGCGCCCATTCGCGCGCGCCCTGGCCGACCAGCAGACTGTTATAGCGCTGGCGACTCAGCGCATGGGCCACCCGCACGGGGTTGGCGATATCCACCAGATTGCCCACCGCGCCGAACGCCAGCGTATCGCCGTCCATGTAGGCGGCGTCCAGTTCCACCTCGCCATTTTCCGTGGGCAGCCCGCCGTAGCCGACGGATTTATAGAGCGGAAAGTCTTCCACTGCGGCCACCGCGTCCACCACAGCCGCGGATACCGGCTGGCCTGCCGCAAGCGCGGAGGCAGACCCGGTAACCCCTTCCAGCGCCATTCGCCAGGTTGCGATAATTCCCCACATGCTTTACTCCTGTTTTGCCAGTGTTGAATCGGTTTGCACAGACGCGGTCAGTTCCGCCGCGCGGTACTGTTTATCAAGGATGCGCATAAAAGGCAGGTACAGCATCGCGCCGATCAGCAGGTTAAGCAGCTGCATCACGCTGCCGCTGAGATGACCGGTGACGATAAAACCGCTGATTACCGGCGGCAGTGTCCAGGGAATAAACACCCCGGTGGTGACCGCCACCGCGCCGATTTTCATCGCCGCGTACTGCACCGTGACCAGCACCAACGGCACCAGGTTGAAGGGAATGAGCATGATCGGGTTCATGATCACTGGCAGGCCAAACAGGATCGGTTCGTTGATATTAAACACCGAGGCCCCGGCCCCCAGCCGCGCCACCTCGCGCATGTTTTTACTGCGGGCAAAGATCAGCATGGCGATGACCAGCGACAGCGTGGCCCCCGCGCCGCCCATCCAGATCATGTCAAAAAACTGTTCGGTGATAATGTGCGGCGGGGTAGCGCCCGCCTGGATCGCGGCAATGTTGTCGGTCTGGTTTTCCATCCACAGCGGGCGAATGATGCCGTTGACCATAGAGCCGGAGTTAATGCCCACTGACCACAAAATGGTGATGCTGAAGACCGTCATCAGCGCGCCAAAATAAGAGGTGCCGTAATGGCGCACCGGCGTGGCGACCACCTCGTAAATAAACTGGTGGATGGTGTGGTAGTGGCTGTTTTCAAACAGAATGCGGATGCCGAGCACGAGGATCATCACGATCAACGCCGGGATCAGCGCGGCGAAAGATTCCTGCACCGCAGGCGGCACGCCTTCCGGCATTTTGATCACCAAGTTTTTGCGCTTCAGCCAGCAGAACAGCTCCGTCCACAGCAGCGATCCGATCATCGCCACGAACAGCCCTTTGCTGCCCAGCCACTCCACCGGGATCACCATGATGCCGCCGTTTTCCGCCACTTTAATAAAAGGTGTGAGGATCAGAAAACTGACCAGCGCAAGGATCCCGCTGGAGAGACGATCTTCGCCGTAATGCTCTGCCAGCCGGTAAGCCACCAGAAAGCTGATAAACAGCGACATGGTGGAGAACACCGCGTTAAACGGGATTTCGATGATGGCGCTCCAGCTTTCGCCAAAGGCATGAGACATAAACTGCTGATAGGTCTGGTTGGGAAAGGATGAGATCACCAGCAGGATGGAGCCGACGATAATAAACGGCATAAAGGAAACATAGGCGCCGCGGATAGCGCCCAGATGCCGCTGCTGCGCCGTTTTAGCCGCCAGCGGCATCAGTTTTGCTTCAAGAAATCCCAGAACATTGTTCATTGTGAACTCCGTAGAAGATCGGACGACGTGATTCAGGTAAGGTCCGGGGATTATCAGTGAAGCGCGGCGACGGAAAGGTGAAACGGGTCACAATGTCCGGCGTTTCTGATATAAATCTCATAAGATTGGTCATAAGAATTTGATCCGGGAGCCGGGGATGGAAATCAAACTGCACGCTAATGCCACCACCACGCCGCGCGTCCGGCGCTATCTGCAACAGTCCGATAAAAGCGACCGTGAACTGGCGAGCGAGCTGGGAATTTCGGTGACCACCGTCAGACGCTGGCGCAACCGCGAACAGGTCGCCGACCGGCATACCACGCCGAAGGTGATATACAAAGCGATGAGACAAGAGCAGATCGCGCTGGTCAATGCGCTGCGGGATCTCACCCTCGCGCCGCTGGATGAGCTGTTGCAGCTGGTGAACGACGGGCTGGGCATTGCCGTCTCCCGCGCCACCCTGAACCGCTATCTGAAACCTGCAAAAACCGCACGACAGGGCGCGCCGCTGAGCGGTAAAAAAGCGCTGAAAGCCGGGCTGCTGCCGCACCGGCTGACGCTGCACCACCTGCCGCTGGCGTTATCCATGGACGATAACGGCGAGCATCATCTGCTGTGGGCGCGGGAGCCGGTGAGCGGCTGGTGCTTCGCCCGGCTGTATGCGGGCATCTCGTCGCAACGGGTGGTTAACTGGCTGGAGGAGGGACTGGCAGCCTGTCCGGCTGCTATACAATCTGTTGAGACTTTTATCTCACCTGCCGCCCTTGCCGGGCTACCGGCGCTTCTGGCGGAAAAGGGCATAACGGCAGAAATACAGGATGTCAGGCCCGTCACCCTGGCGGTGACGACGCCATTGGTTGAGATCATTCCACAACTGAAAGCAGAGCCAGCCGCCGGGCTGCTGGCGCGGCTGTGTGAAAGCTATAACAACAAGGCGCAGAAAAAGCTGGGGGGCGCGACGCCGCAGGCTTTTTTACAGGCGCTGCGGCGGGAAGGGTGATCACATTTTGGTGTAGGGCTTAAAGCGTTCCTGCATCTGGCGCAGCTGATCGATACGGGCGTCATAGCGCGCCTGTTGCAGACTGCCGAGCTTAACCTGCGCGCTGGCGCTGCCCAGCAGGGAAATGGCCTGATCGAGTTTTCCCTGTAACGCCTGGGTTTCCGCCCGCGCCGCCAGTTCCTGATCGCGGTGTCCCTGCGCCGCTTCCGCCTGCGCCAGCAGATCCCAGCCGTTAATGTCGTCCTTATTGGTAAAGGTATAACGATTGAGAATGGCTGCGGCTTCGGCAGGCTGGCCCGACTGCATATAGGCGTTCGCGAGGTTCAGTTGCAACACCGGACTGGTTTTGATCTCACGGGCGTTTTTCAGGCGATTAATGGCGTCGCTGTTTTTCTTCTGTCCGAGGTCAATATCGGTGGCGAGATCCAGATACCAGACGTTACCCGGATCTTCGCGCAATAAGGATTGCAGCGCCTGGCTGGCCTCGGCGAATTTGCCGGCCTCCATTGCCTGGAGTGCCCGGCCATATTGGGCCGCACGCTGTTCACGCACGTTGCCTTTCGACCAGCTATCCAGCTGCTCGCCGGTCAGCTGATTGCGGCCGGAATTATACATTCCCAGGGCGCGGGCTTTCGCCAGGTAAAAATCTTCCGACGATTGCGCCACCACCGCTGGCATCTGGTTGGCGCGGTTGCGGGCGTCCGAGAGACGGCTTTCCGGTAAGGGGTGCGTCAGCAGGATCTCCGGCGGGCGGGAGGAGTAGCGAGCCTGATCGAGCAGTTTTTCCAGGAACCCCGGCATCGCCTGCGGATCGAAACCTGCGCGTTGCAATACCTGAATACCGATGCGATCCGCTTCCTGCTCGTTTTGCTGGGTAAAGCTGATCATGCCCTGGCGGGTACCGGCGAGCGTACCGGTCAGCGCCGCCATTCCCGCCTGCGGGCTGGCCATCGCCAGCAGAATTGAGCCTAATGCGCCGGCCCATGTCAGGGGCGCGCTGTTTTTCTGATCTTCCATTGCCCGCGCCAGGTGGCGCTGGGTAACGTGAGAAATTTCGTGCGCCATCACCGAGGCCAGCTGGCTTTCGTTATCGGCGTAGCGGAACAGCGCCGAATGCAGCACCACGTTGCCGCCAAAGAAGGCGAAGGCGTTAATTTCGTCGTTATTGATCAGGTAAAAATGAAAGGGCGTTTTCACCGAATTAGCGTGGGAAACCAGACGCAACCCCAGGGAATTAATGTACTGCACCAGCAAAGGATCGCTGATGAGCGGCGCGCTGCCGCGCAGCTGGCGGACATAATAGTCGCCCATCTGCATTTCCTGACCAATAGATAATGTGCTTCCTGCGGAGGTGCCCATATCCGGTAAGCTGTCCACGGAATCGGCCAGCGCCGGAGCGGCGGGGCTTAGCGTCAGCGCCGCAATCAACGTGGCGGCAAGGGTCTTTTTAAACTGCCTGAACATAACCTCAATCCTTTATCTGGGTTTGACCGTTTGACCTGCAATACCCGTTATCGTTCCATGATCGCAAAAGGTGCAAAACAGCACAGCGGGCATCAGGATTATCTTAGCAAGCCGGGGCATAGTTTCCTGTTCCGGCGACAAAAAGCGAAGTCTTTTTAGTGTCATTTCGCTACAATCGCACGACGTCGTTTTGACGAAGACTCTCCAGGGAAAGAATTATATGCTCGAAATGTTAATGCAGTGGTATCGCCGTCGCTTCAGCGATCCGGAGGCGATTGCGCTGCTGGTCATTTTGGTCGCGGGCTTTACCATCCTCTTCTTTTTTAGCGGCTTATTAGCGCCCCTGCTGGTGGCGATCGTGCTGGCCTACCTGCTGGAATGGCCGACCGCCCGCCTCCAGCACATCGGCTGCTCACGACGCTGGGCCGCAAGCATCGTATTAGTGCTGTTTGTCGGTATTCTGCTGCTGATGGCGCTGGTGGTGATGCCGATAGCCTGGCAGCAGGGGATCAACCTCATCCGCGATATGCCGGGTATGCTCAATAAATTATCCGACTACGCCGCCACGCTACCCCGTCGTTATCCGGCGCTGATGGATGCGGGCATCATCGACGCGATGGCGGAAAACATGCGCACCCGCATGCTGACGCTGGGCGACTCGGTGGTGAAATATTCGCTGGCCTCGCTGGTGGGGCTGCTGACGCTGGCGGTGTATCTGGTGCTGGTGCCGCTGATGGTCTTCTTCCTTGTGAAAGATAAAGAGCAGATGCTCAATGCCGTGCGCCGCGTACTGCCGCGCAACCGCGGGCTGGCGGGGCAGGTCTGGATCGAGATGAACCAGCAAATCACCAACTATATTCGCGGCAAAGTGCTGGAGATGGTCGTTGTCGGCGTCGCCACCTGGCTGGGCTTTATCCTGTTCGGCCTGAATTATTCGCTGCTGCTGGCGGTGCTGGTGGGATTCTCGGTGCTGATCCCTTATATCGGCGCGTTTGTGGTGACCATTCCGGTGATCGGCGTGGCGCTGTTCCAGTTCGGGCTTGGCACCGAGTTCTGGAGCTGCTTCGCGGTCTATCTCATTATTCAGGGGCTGGACGGTAACCTGCTGGTGCCGGTGCTGTTCTCGGAAGCGGTGAACTTACATCCGCTGGTGATCATCCTGTCGGTGGTGATTTTTGGCGGGCTGTGGGGATTCTGGGGCGTGTTCTTCGCCATTCCGCTGGCGACGTTAATCAAAGCGGTGGTGCATGCGTGGCCGGATGTGCCCGCCGTCGAAGAGTAATATTGCCGGGTGACGGCAGACGCCTCACCCGGCCTGTAGTCGTTGCGACCTGCAGGCCCGGCAAGCGCCGCCGGGCAAATAATCAGCTATGAGTTTTAATCCAGTTCAGCACGATATCGTGGTGATTGCTGGTCTTAAAATCGTCAAATACATGTTCAACGACGCCGTTGGCATCGATCAGAAAACTGATACGGTGAATACCGTCGTAAGTTTTCCCCATGAATGACTTCTCACCCCAGACGCCAAAGGCCTCGCAGACCTTATGATCTTCGTCTGAGAGCAGCGTAAAGTTCAGCAACTCTTTTTCGGCGAAGCGGGACAGTTTTTCCGGTTTGTCGGTGCTGATCCCCAGCACTTCCACGCCCGCTTTTTTCAGATCGTCCATGTTATCGCGTAAGCCGCAAGCCTGAACGGTACAGCCGGGGGTCATCGCCTTCGGATAGAAGTAGACCAGAACGCGCTGTCCCTGGAAGTCGGCCAAATTAACTTGTTCGCCATCTTGATCCGACAAGCTAAATGTCGGTGCAGGATCACCGGCTTTCAGTGGATTCATTACTTCACTCCATCGTGTTCATCAGTTTGAGAATAGTTGACGACGTTAATACTGCCTTGTGCGTTCAGTTCTGTACATAGTGCTTTGAACGCTTGCTCGATAATTGAGGCATTCTGCGAAGCGGGACTGTGGGCGGTGATCTGGATAAAGAGCTGCGCGGCAGCATCGCCCTGGGCGGGCTGCGTGCGGGAAACCAGCTCCGCGATGTTCATATGGTGCGCGTCGAACAGGGCGGTGAACCGTTCGATAAGATGCGGCGAATCAGGCACATCGACCTGAACCCAGACGGTGGCGGGCATCGCCGTACCGGGGCGCGCGGTGGTGCGCTTCATCACGATCAGCAAATCCAGCTCGGCGCCCTTTAAGGGGAGGGTGGATTCAATCAGGGTAATCGCATTCCACGAGCCGGAAAGCAGCATAATAAAGGTAAATTCCTCACCCAGCATGGCCAGCCGGCTGTCTTCAATATTACAGCCGCAGCTGCTCACGTGACGGGTGATCGTGTTCACAATACCAGGCCTGTCGACACCAAGCGCTGTGATTACCAGATAATGTTGTGATGACGGTGTCAAACCTGTTCTTCCTGTAAGCGGTGAGGTAATCCTAAGGAAAGCATAAAAAAAACCTCCATACAACCGCCTGAAGGCCTCTCGTCGCTTGCTTTTATTACAGTTCCAAACGTACCATTGAGGCTCTTGTTTGCACAGAGGATGGCCCATGTTCACGGGAAGTATTGTCGCGCTTATCACGCCGATGGATGAAAAAGGTAATATCTGCCGGTCAAGCCTGAAGAAACTGATTGATTATCACGTCGCTAACGGAACCTCAGCGATCGTCTCGGTAGGAACCACCGGTGAGTCCGCCACGCTGAGCCACGATGAACATGGCGACGTGGTGATGATGACGCTGGACCTGGCTGACGGGCGCATCCCGGTGATCGCCGGTACCGGTGCAAACGCCACCGCCGAGGCCATCAGCCTAACGCAGCGTTTTAACGACAGCGGCATTGTCGGCTGCCTGACGGTGACCCCGTACTACAACCGTCCTACGCAGGAAGGGCTGTTCCAGCACTTCAAAGCCATCGCTGAACATACTGACCTGCCGCAAATCCTGTATAATGTGCCTTCGCGTACCGGTTGCGATATGCTGCCTGAAACCGTAGGACGCCTCTCGAAAGTTAAAAATATTGTCGCAATTAAAGAGGCGACCGGGAACTTAAGTCGCGTTCACCAGATCAAAGAGCTGGTTTCAGATGACTTTATTCTGCTGAGCGGCGATGATGCGACCGCGCTGGACTTTATGCAGCTCGGTGGTCACGGCGTGATTTCCGTGACAACAAACGTGGCAGCACGTGAAATGGCTGAAATGTGCAGGCTGGCAGCTGAGGGGCATTACCGCGAAGCGCGCGTAATCAACCAGCGTCTGATGCCATTACATAACAAACTATTTGTCGAACCCAATCCTGTCCCGGTCAAATGGGCATGTAAGGAACTGGGGCTTGTAGCGACCGATACGCTGCGCCTGCCGATGACGCCGATCACCGACCACGGTCGTGAAGTCGTTGCCGCGGCGCTCAAGCATGCCGGTTTGCTGTAAAGTTTAGGGAGATTTGATGGCTTATTCAGTACAGAAGTCGCGCCTGGCGAAGGTTGCGGGTGTTTCGCTGGTGATGTTACTCGCCGCCTGTAATTCGGACTCGCGATACAAGCGCCAGGTGAGTGGTGATGAATCCTATCTGGATGCCGCGCCGCTTGCTGAACTTCACGCGCCTGCCGGCATGATCCTGCCGGTAGAAAATGGCGACTACCACGTCCCGGTGACCAACGGCAGCGGCGCTGTCGGTAAGGCGCTGGACATTCGTCCGCCTGCACAGCCGCTGGCGCTGGCGACGGGTACCCGTACCCAGTTCACCGGCGACACCGCCACGCTGCTGGTGGAAAACGGCCGTAACAATAACGTCTGGTCACAGGTAGTTAGCATACTTCAGGCGAATAACTACGCCATTGAGAAACGTGACGACGCCAGCCAGTCGCTGACCACCGGTTGGGTGGACTGGAACCGTCTGGATGAAGACCAGCAATACCGCGGCCGTTATCAAATCTCGGTTAAACAGCAGGGCTATCAGCAGGCGGTGATGGTGAAGCTGGTGAATCTGGAGCAGGCGGGTAAACCGGTTGCCGACATCGCGTCGCTGCAACGCTACAGCACCGAAATGCTGAACGTCATCTCCGCAGGTCTTGATAAAAACGCCACCGCAGCGTCTAACGCCTCGCAGAGCCGTACGGACGCCACGCTGGACGTGCAGAGCGCTGCCGATGACACCGGTCTGCCGATGCTGGTGGTGCGCGGTCCGTTCAACACCGTATGGCAACGTCTGCCGGGCGTGCTGGAAAAAGTGGGCATGAAAGTGACCGACAGCACCCGTTCAACGGGCAGCGTGGCGGTGACCTACAAGCCGCTGTCCGACAGCGACTGGCAGGAACTTGGCGCGCGCGATCCGGGCCTGTCATCCGGCGATTATAAGTTGCAGGTAGGCGACCTCGATAACCGCAGCAGCCTGCAGTTCATCGATCCGAAAGGTCATACGCTGACGCAGTCCCAGAATGACGCCCTGGTAGCCGTATTCCAGGCCGCATTCAGCAAGTAAAAAAGAAGGCCGGAGTTGTCCGGCCTTTTTTATCGCCATTGACGCACACGTTTGCGTCGGGCCGGAAAGCAGAATTTAGTCTCTAAATCATCATACCTGGAGTAACAAAGATGCAAAAGAAAGCTGAGTTGTATCGTGGCAAAGCGAAAACCGTTTACAGCACGGATAACCCGGACCTGTTGGTGCTCGAATTCCGCAATGATACGTCAGCAGGGGACGGCGCGCGCATTGAACAGTTCGACCGTAAAGGCATGGTGAATAACAAATTCAACCATTTCATTATGAGCAAACTGGAAGAGGCGGGCATCCCCACTCAGATGGAAGCGCTGCTCTCCGATACCGAATGCCTGGTTAAAAAGCTCGACATGGTGCCGGTAGAGTGCGTGGTACGTAACCGCGCCGCAGGGTCGCTGGTTAAGCGTTTGGGCATTGAAGAGGGTATCGAACTGAACCCGCCGCTGTTTGATATGTTCCTGAAGAACGATGCCATGCACGATCCTATGGTCAACGAATCCTACTGCGAAACCTTCGGCTGGGTGAATAAAGAAAACCTCGCGCGTATGAAAGAGCTGACCTACAAAGCCAACGACGTGCTGTTCAAGCTTTTTGACGATGCGGGTCTGATCCTCGTCGATTTCAAACTGGAGTTCGGCCTGTACAAAGGCGAAGTGGTGCTGGGGGATGAATTCTCCCCGGACGGCAGCCGCCTGTGGGACAAAGAAACCCTGGATAAAATGGACAAAGACCGTTTCCGCCAGAGCCTGGGCGGGCTGATCGAAGCCTATGAAGCGGTGGCTCACCGTCTCGGCGTAAAACTCGACTGATCTTCCGCAACATCGTTATGCCAGAGGCACTTGCCTGCCTCTGGCGTTCTGTGCCGTCTTTCTTATGGAAATCCTGCCTGTAAACGCCTACGATCTAAGAATAATTCCAGAATAAATCAGAGGTGGTTATGCGTTGGCAAGGGCGACGGGAAAGTAATAATGTCGAAGACAGGCGTAACGAATCCGGCGGCCCGATGATGGGCGGGCGGGGCATACGCTTACCGGCAGGCAAGGGCGGGATCATCCTGCTACTGGTGGTGGTCGTCGCAGGCTACTACGGCGTGGATCTCACCGGTTTGCTGACCGGACAGCCAGCCACGCAGCAAAGCGCGCCGCGGGCCACCGGGCCGCAGGAAAACGAAGCCGCAAAATTCACCTCAGTGATCTTCGCCACCACTGAAGAAACCTGGGGACAAATCTTCCAGAAAATGGGCGAAACCTATCAGCAACCGGTACTGGTCATGTATCGCAACCAGACCACCACAGGTTGCGGCACCGGTCAGTCCGTGATGGGGCCGTTCTACTGTCCGGCGGACAGCAAGGTGTATATCGATCTCTCTTTCTACGATGAAATGAAAAACAAACTCGGCGCGGCGGGTGACTTCGCGCAGGGTTATGTGATCGCTCATGAAGTGGGTCACCACGTGCAGAAACTGCTCGGCACCGAGCCGAAAGTGCGCCAGCTCCAGCAAAACTCCACCCCGTCGCAGGCACGCCAGCTGTCGGTGCTGATGGAGTTACAGGCCGACTGTTATGCCGGGGTCTGGGGACACAGTATGCAGCAGCAGGGCGTTCTGGAAGCAGGCGATTTGCAGGAAGCGCTGAACGCCGCCGAAGCTATTGGCGACGACCGTCTGCAACAGCAAAGTCAGGGGCACGTGGTGCCGGACAGCTTCACTCACGGCACGTCTGAGCAGCGTTATACCTGGTTTAAGCGCGGTTTCGACAGCGGCGACATGAAACAGTGCAACACCTTCGGCAACCGCCTGTAATGCCCGGCGTTGACGTGTGAACTTAACCGCACTGACACAAAACATGGCGCGCGAAGGTATTCGCCGCCTGCTGGTGATCGCCGGGGAAAGCGCATGGTGTGTTGAACAGGCGCAGCGCTTTGCCCGCGAACAGGGCGATGAGGTACTGTGGATCAGCGACAGCGCGGACGCACCGCAGGCCAGCAGTCCGCGCGCTTTTCAGCGGCTGCTGGGCCGGGAATTCACCCATGCCATTTTTGATGCCCGCGACGCTTTTGACGTGGCGGCCTTTGCCGCGCTCAGCGGCACCCTGACCGCCGGTAGCTGGCTGGTATTACTGACACCGCCGCTGGCAGACTGGGCCGCTACGCCCGATGCCGACGCCACCCGCTGGAGCGATACCCGCGACCCCATCCCGACGCCAAATTTTATCCGCCACTTCTGCCGCACCATGGAAGAAGACAGCGAGGTGCTGATCTGGCAGCAGCATCATGCTTTGCCATCGCCCGATTTTTCCCGTCGCCCGCCATGGCATCCCGCGACGGGCGCGCCTGAGCGGGAACAGGCGGCGATCCTTGAACGCCTCGCCGCGCAACCACCCGCCGTTACCGTCGTCACCGCCCCGCGCGGACGCGGTAAATCAGCGCTGGCGGGTATGCATCTCGCCCGGCTCGCCGGTGACGCCATCGTGACTGCGCCAACGCGGGCGGCCACGGACGTCATGGCGCACTATGCCGGGGATGGTTTCACCTTCATCGCCCCGGACGCGCTGGCGCAACGGCTGGCGGAAGGCGATGCGCCGCACGCCCGTTGGCTGATCGTCGATGAAGCCGCCGCCATTCCCGGCCCGCTGCTGCATCAACTGGTCGCCGGATTTTCTCACGTGCTGCTCACCACCACGGTACAGGGCTATGAAGGCACCGGGCAGGGCTTTTTACTCAAGTTCTGCGCGGGCTTTCCAGGTCTGCATCATGAAACCCTCAGCACGCCGCTGCGCTGGGCCGCAGGCTGCCCGCTGGAGGCCTTTATCAGCCGGGTATTGCTGTTTGAGGATGACACCTTAACCCGCGTGCCGGAGGGCGATTATCAGATCGCACCGCTGGCACAGACAAGCTGGCAGCAGGATCCCGCGCAGCCAGCCGCGCTTTATCGCCTGCTGGTCAGCGCCCATTACCGCACTTCGCCGCTGGATTTACGCCGTATGATGGATGCGCCCGGCCAGCGCTTCTGGCAGGCGCGCACGGCTTCCTCGCCAGTGGGGGCGCTGTGGCTGGTGGAGGAGGGCGGTCTCTCTCCGGCGTTAAGTCAGGCGGTGTGGGCCGGATTTCGCCGTCCGCGCGGCAATCTGGTGGCGCAGTCGCTGGCGGCGCACGGCGGCGATCCACTGGCAGCCACCTTTAAAGGCCAGCGCATCAGCCGCATCGCCGTACATCCTTACCGCCAGCGGGAAGGCATCGGCCTGGCGCTGATCGCCCGTGCGCTTGACCAGAGTGATGGCTGCGATTATCTGTCGGTCAGCTTTGGCTATACCCGCGAGCTGTGGCGCTTCTGGCAGCGCGCCGGATTTAAGCTGGTGCGCGCGGGCAGCTACCGCGAAGCCAGCAGCGGCTGTTACACGGCGATGGCGCTCTTGCCCCTCACCGAGAGCGGCAGAGCGCTGGTGGAGGCTGAACAGCGGCGGCTGGCGCGGGATCTCCCCTGGCTTGCCCCCTGGCGCGATGAGGCGCTGGATCTGCCGCCAGACGCTGACCAGGGGCTGAGCGATGACGACTGGCAGGAACTGGCGGGATTCGCCTTTGCCCATCGCCCGCTGTCGGCATCGACCGGCGCGTTGCAGCGGCTGCTTATCGCCTGCGACCTGCCGCTGGAGGCCCTGCGCGCGCAGTTAGCGGCGGGGCTGGATGAGCCGCAAATCTGCGTGCGGTTGCATCTTCACGGACGCAAAGCGCTGCTTGCGGCGCAACGGCAGCAAACCGCCGCGGCGCTGACAAGCCTGGACGCATCGCGCAGCAACGCCCTGAAAGATCACATTACGTCTCTGCAATTTTTTTAACTGACTCATTCAGTCATCCGGCATGGTCATTATGGCCGCAGGGCGTACACTTAGGGTATTGCCTTAAGGAGACCGTCATGAAACACGACCACTTTGTTGTACAAGCCCCGCAGACCCCGGCCAGACAACTGCTGCTGTTTTTTCATGGCGTCGGTGATAACCCGGTTTCCATGGCACAGGTCGCCAGCCTGTTCGCACCCGTCTTCCCGGAGGCGCTGATCGTCAGCATCGGCGGCGCTGAAGCCTGCGGTCCGGCACCGGCGCGCCAGTGGTTTTCCGTGCAGGACGTGACGGAAGAGAACCGTCAGGCGCGTGTCGACGCCATCATGCCGGTGTTTGTCGATACCGTGTGTTACTGGCAGCAACAGAGCGGCCTTGGTCCGCAGGCGACCGCGCTGGTGGGCTTTTCGCAGGGCGCGATCATGTCGCTGGAGAGCGTGAAAGCGCAGCCGCACCTGGCCTCAAGGGTCATTGCTTTCAACGGACGCTACGCCAGTCTGCCGACCCGTGTGAATCGCGATCTCACTTTGCATCTGATCCACGGCGGAGACGATCCGGTGATTAATCTGTCTCATGCGGTTGCGGCGCAGGAAGCGCTTTTAGCAGCGGGAGGGGATGTGACGCTCGATATTGTGGACGGGCTGGGACACGCCATTGACGATCGCAGCCTGCAACTGGCGCTGGATCACCTGCGTTTTACCGTGCCGAAGCACTATTTTGATGAAGCCCTGAGCGGCGGTAAACCGAACGACGACGATATCGTCGAGTTTATGTAAGCACTCTCTTCAGGCCCGGCAAGCTCGCGCTGCCGGGCGTTACCTTCAACAACCAGCTTATTTCTTTTTCGGCCAGTCGTCTTCGTCGTCCCACTTATCGTTAAAATCACGATGCGGGGGCAGATCGGGTTTATTGGCGAGAAACTTCTTATGGTCAACGCGCTTGAGATCTTTGATCACATTCAGCAGTACGCCGACCAGGAACACCAACACTAAAATCCACCAGTACTTTGCCAGCCAGTCCATGCGCTTATCCTCATTCAGTAATGCTTATCAGGCGACGAGCTGCACCATAATACGCTGGTACATGCGGGCGAGCAGTTGCAGATCGGCGGCGTTAACACATTCATTGATTTTATGAATTGTCGCATTCACCGGTCCCAGCTCCACCACCTGCGCGCCCATGCGGGCAATGAAGCGTCCGTCGGACGTGCCACCCGTGGTTAACAGCTGCGGTTTGATCTCATTATAGTGCGCAATCGCCTTCACTACCGCATCCACCAGCTTACCGCTGTCGGTCAGGAACGGCTGACCGGAGAGCCACCAGTCGATGGTATAACGCAACTGGTGTTTTTCCAGCAGCGCCATCACGCGGGATTTGATCATCTCGTCCGTCAGTTCGGTGCTGAAGCGGAAGTTGAACTGCACAAAGAGATCGCCGGGGATAACGTTATTGCTGCCGGTACCGGCCTGAATATTGGCGATCTGCATGCTGGTGGCCGGGAAGAATTCGTTGCCCTGATCCCACTCAATGTTGACCAGTTCGTCGATCATCGGCGCGGCGCGGTGCACCGGGTTATCCGCCAGATGCGGATAGGCCACATGCCCCTGCACGCCATGAATGGTCAGGTTGCAGGTCAGTGAGCCGCGACGGCCATTCTTGACCACATCGCCTACCACTTCGGTGCTGGACGGCTCGCCCACCAGACAGTAATCAAGACGCTCATTACGCGCCATTAAGGTTTCCACGACCTTTACCGTGCCGTTGGTGGCGCTGGCTTCTTCATCGGAGGTGATCAAAAACGCCAGGCGGCCTTTATGATTCGGATGCTGCGCCACAAAACGTTCAGCGGCCACCACCATGGCAGCCAGCGATCCTTTCATATCCGCCGCGCCGCGTCCGAACAGCATGCCATCGCGGATCGTCGGTTCAAAGGGCGGATTGATCCAGCGATCGGCGTCCCCGGCAGGGACCACATCGGTATGACCGGCGAATGCCAGCGTCTCGCCCTGACCGCGCCAGGCCCAGAAGTTTTGCGTGTCGCCAAAATCCATGGTTTCAATGGTAAAACCGATCGCGCGCAGACGCTCAATCATTAACGCCTGGCATCCCGCATCATCGGGGCTCAGGGAAGGGCGGCGAATAAGCTGTTGCGTCAGCTCAATGACCGGGCATGACATAGACTACACCTCGTTAAAATACAGCTCGTAACTGGATCCAGTGAAACCCAGCAGCATAGGCTTACCAGGCGCGCAGAGCAATGGGCGTTTAATAATTGCCGGCATTTCAAGCATCAGCGCCATGGCCGCATCGGCAGAGGTGATGCCCGCGCGCTGTGCTTCGTCCAGCCTGCGCCAGGTGGTGCCGCGGGTATTCAGCAGCGCTTCCCAGCCCAGTTCGTCAACGAAGGTACGTAATAAAGGCAGATCCAGGCCGTCAGAGCGGTAATCGTGGAAGCGGTAATCAATCTGCTGATCGTCCAGCCAGCGGCGGGCTTTTTTGACGGTGTCGCAGTTTTTTATGCCATACAGCGTGATGATGGCCTGTTGCGCGGAAGCGGTCATGTCCAGTCCTGTGTCGTTTTTGTGATCCTGAAACCACTCATTGTATAACATTCATGAATGGGTTTGGGTAAATTTGCCTTTGGCTGTCAATTATTTTGAATAATGGCTGTCATTAGCGGGCTAATTTTACGCGTTATTATTATTTCTCTCTACACTGGCTTATTAATAGCAGGGTATCTATTTATGAATAAAATATCATCTTTTTTGCATGCGCATTAATAACAAAAATACTGCGCCTGAAAGTGATATTGCTGCGAATCATACATCATGAAATTATATATTAAGAAATCTTAATATTGCTGTGGATGATAATTTTTTGCATTCGCAGGATCCGGGCGGCGGAGAGGCAGGCGAGGCAAAACTTGAGCGGTTTTGTGCAGTTTTATGACCGCCGTCACGTGAGCGAAACGTTTCTATCGTTCGTTTCAGAATATTGCTATGTATCACAAAAATATAATGCGATACCGGGCATAGTTAATTCAGGCAAAAGAAGTGGCGGGGATAACAATCGTAGCAATCGCTTAAAATATCTTCACAACACCGTTTTGTTTTCGTAGAATAGCCATAATAATTACAGAGGTTGTTATGATTGAACATGAACTGGGGAACTGGAAAGACTTTATCGAAGGCATGCTTCGTAAATAATTTCCGGAACAAGACGTAAAGCAAGAAGCACTGAAACCATAAAAAATTGTGAAAAATATCACAAAGCAAAAGGCGACCTGACGGGTCGCCTTTTTTATTTGTTCAAACTTACTGACCGTCTTTCAGCGGGAAGCGCTGACGCACCAGCACGAAGAACAGCGGCACAAAGAAGATGGCCAGCACAGTGGCGGAAATCATCCCGCCCATCACCCCGGTGCCCACCGCATGCTGGCTGCCGGAGCCTGCGCCGGTACTGGTCGCCATCGGCAGCACGCCGAAAATAAACGCCAGCGAGGTCATCAGGATCGGGCGTAGACGCTGACGGCAGGCGTAAAGCGTGGCGGAGAGCAGATCCTGGCCTCTGGCGTTCATCTCATTGGCAAATTCCACGATCAGAATGGCGTTCTTCGCCGACAGGCCAATGACCGTTAACAGCCCCACCTGGAAGTAAACGTCGTTTTCCAGCCCGCGCATCCAGGTGGCGAGCAGCGCGCCTATCACCCCCAGCGGCACCACCAGCATTACCGAGAAGGGCACCGACCAGCTTTCGTACAGCGCTGCCAGGCAGAGGAACACCACCAGCAGCGAAATGGCGTACAGCGCCGGTGCCTGCGCGCCCGACAGACGTTCCTGATACGACATCGCCGTCCACTCCAGGCCAAAACCGCCCGGCAGCTGTTTCACCAGGTTTTCCATAATGTCCATCGCGGTGCCGGTACTGACGCCCGGCGCAGCCTCGCCGACGATCTCCACCGCTGAATAGCCGTTATAGCGCTCCAGTCGTGGCGAACCCGTCTCCCAGCGCGAACTGGCGAAGGCGGAGAAGGGCACCATGCTGCCGTTTTTATTGCGCACGTACCACAGGTTGATGTCGTCCGGCAGCATGCGATATTTGGCGGCGGCCTGCACATAAACCTTTTTCACGCGGCCGCGATCCATAAAGTCATTCACATAGCTGGAGCCCCACGCCGTTTGCAGCGTGTCGTTAATGTCATCAATGGAGACGCCCAGCGCCTGCGCTTTGCGCTGATCGATATCGATCTGCAACTGCGGACTGTCGTCCAGCCCGTTGTGCCTTACGCGGGTAAGCTGTTTATTATCCCCCGCCAGCGTCATAAGCTGGTCGCGGGCGGCCATCAGCGCATCGTGTCCGGCTCCGGCGTGATCCTGTAGTTCCATATCAAAACCCGCCGAGCTACCCAGTCCGCTGATCGCGGGCGGGCTGCTGGCGAATACCCGCGCTTCATTAATGCGGCTGAACGCTTTAGTGGCGCGTTCGATAATGGCGAAAGAGGTGCCGGTTTCGCTGTCCCGCTCTTCCCAGTCTTTCAGGCGCACAAACATCCGCGCCACGTTCTGCCCGTTACCGCCAGGGCCGGAGCCGACGGTGGCAAATACCGAGGTGACGGTATCTTTCTCATGGGTGAAGAAATAGTCTTCGATTTTCTGCACCACTTTCAGCGTCTGCTGCTGGGTGGCGCCGCTCGGCAGCTGTACCGAGGTGGTGAACATGCCGCGATCTTCCTGGGGTAAAAACGAAGTCGGCAGGCGTAAAAACAGAAACACCATGCCCCCCAGCAGCAGGACATAAACCACCATCCAGCGCAGGCTGCGGTGCAGGATCTTCGCCACGCCGGACTCATAGCGTGCGGCGTTGCGGTTAAACATGCGGTTAAACCAGCCAAAGAACCCTCTCTGACCGTGCTGCTCGCCTTTATGCAGCGGTTTAAGCATGGTGGCGCACAGCGCCGGGGTGAGGATCATCGCCACCAGTACCGACAGCACCATGGCGGCGACGATAGTAATGGAGAACTGCCGGTAAATAGCTCCTGTGGTGCCGCCGAAAAAGGCCATCGGCACGAACACCGCCGACAGCACCATCGCGATACCCACCAGCGCACCCTGAATCTGCCCCATGGATTTGCGTGTCGCCTCGCGGGGCGACAGGCCTTCCTCCGTCATGATGCGCTCGACGTTCTCCACCACCACAATGGCATCATCCACCAGCAGACCGATGGCCAGCACCATCGCAAACATGGTCAGGGTATTGATGCTGTAGCCGAAGGCGTAAAGCACCGCAAAGGTGCCGAGCAGCACCACAGGCACGGCAATGGTCGGGATCAGGGTGGCGCGGAAATTCTGTAAAAACAGGTACATCACCAGGAAGACCAGCGCGATGGCTTCGATAAGGGTTTTCACCACGTCGATAATCGACGCTTTTACAAAGGAGGTGGTTTCGTAGGCGACTTTATATTCGAGGCCATGCGGGAAAAAAGGCGCCAGTTCGTTGAGGCGGTCGATCACCAGCTTCGAGGTTTCCATTTCGTTGGCGCCGGAGGCCAGTTTCACCCCCAGTCCGGAGGCGGCCTTCCCGTTAAAGCGGCTGAGGTTGTCATACTTCTCCGCGCCCATTTCGACGGTGGCCACATCCCCCAGCTTCACCTCTGAGCCATCCTGATTCACGCGCAGGGTGATGGCGCGGAACTGCTCCGGGGTTTGCAGCAGCGACTGGGCGTTAATGGTGGCGTTCAGCGCCTGGTCATCCACCGACGGCGTGCCGCCCAGCTGGCCGACGGCGATCTGCGCGTTCTGGGATTTAATGGCGTCCGTCACGTCGGTGGCGGTGAGCTGGAAGCTGTTGAGCTTCGCCGGATCGAGCCAGATACGCATCGAATACTGCGAACCATAAGCGTCAATATCGCCAACGCCGTTCACGCGGCTCAGCGGCTCCTGAATATTACTGGCGACATAATCGGCAATATCTTGCTTATCCATGGAGCCGTCGGTGGAGACAAAGGCGATGGTCAGGATGTTGGTATCGCCGGTTTTACGTACCGTCACCCCCTGATTCTGCACCGCCTGCGGCAGCTTACGCATCGCCGACTGCAACTGGTTTTGCACCTGCTGCACTGCTTCGTCCGGATCGGTACCGGCTTTAAAGCTCAGGGTGATGGACGCCTGGCCGGTGCCGCTGCTCTGCGACGACATATACATCAGGTTATCGAGACCGGTCATGTTCTGCTCGATCACCTGGGTGACGGTGTTTTCCAGCGTCTGCGCCGACGCGCCGGGATAGTTGGCGGTGACCCGCACATTAGGCGGGGCGAGATCGGGATATTGCTCAACGGGTAATGAAAAAATGGCCAGGGCGCCGGTCAGGCAGAGAATAATGGCTAACACCCAGGCAAAAATGGGGCGATCTATAAAGAAATTCGCCATCAGAAACAGGACCTCTTTTTGCTGTACTTCATTATTTTACATTGCTCGCTTCACTTTAGCGGCATCAGGGCGACTAAACGTGGAGAAAAAAAGGAGAAAGTGTAAATTACCGTCGTCACGACGTATCATCATGATCCTGCTATGTGTCGTGGAGTCGTATTACCGATGAATATTGAAATCATCAAAGACAAAATCCTTTCAGAAAACTACTTCGTGCTGCGCAATATCACCTACGACTTAACGCGGAAAAACGGCGAGGTTATTCGTCACAAACGGGAAGTGTACGATCGCGGCAACGGGGCGACCATCCTGCTCTACAGCCGGGAAAAACAGAGCGTGGTGCTGATCCGCCAGTTCCGTGTCGCCAGCTTTGTGAACGGTAATCCGGACGGACGCCTGATTGAAGCCTGCGCCGGTCTGCTGGACGATGACGAGCCGGAAGTGTGTATCCGTAAAGAAGCCATCGAAGAAACCGGCTATGCAGTCGGCGAGGTGCGCAAAGTGTTCGAGCTGTACATGTCCCCCGGCGGCGTCACGGAAATCGTGCATTTCTTTATCGCCGAATACAGTGAAGCCCAGCGCGCCAATGCGGGTGGCGGCGTGGAAGATGAAGATATTGAAGTGCTGGAAATCCCCTTTGCCGAAGCGCTTGCCATGGTACAGCGGGGCGAAATTCGTGACGGTAAGACGGTGATATTACTGCAATATTTACAGGCGTCCGGACTAATGGCTTGATTTTAATCAGGTTAATAAGATGTATTTTAAATAAATCTATCCGATAATTCTGATTGAGCATCAACCTCCGAATGAAGATCATACGCGCGTTTAATTAAGCGTATTTTCTTCCGGGGTTGTGCTGTCCATGCGTTATCGCGTTCTGATACTGTTTTTTCTCGGCCTGTTTACGGCGTTTTCGTCGTGGGCGGCGCCTGCCCAGCAGCGCTACTCCGACTGGCAGGTGACCTGCAACAACCAGAACTTTTGCGTGGCGCGTAACACCGGCGAGCATCACGGGCTGGTGATGACGCTGGCCCGCAGCGCCGGCGCGAAAACCGACGCCACCCTGCGTATCGAAATGGGCGGCCTGGACGAGCCCGCTGCCCGCATCGCCCCCATTGCCCCCCGGCTGTTACTGGACGGCAAACCTCTGCCGCTGACCTCCACCAACTGGAGCGTTACGCCTCAGCGCCTGATCACCGGCCATGCCGCCACCATCAGCGACTTTTTGCAGACCATTCAGGAGGCGCAAACCATCACCCTGCAAAACGGCGAGGGGATGATTTCGCTGGTGGGATTAAAGGCCGCGCTGCTGTTTATCGATGCCCAGCAAAAGCGCGTCGGCAGTGAAACCGCGTGGATCAACAAAGGCAGTAGCCCGCCGCTCAGCGTGCCGCCTGCGCCTGCGCTGAAAGGCGTCGCGCGGGTTAACCCGACGCCCACGCCGCTCACCCGGGAAGAGCTGGACGACCTGCTGGATTACGGTAACTGGCGGATGGGCAATACCCAGTGTTCCCTCGATCCGGCGCGCCGGGAAGTGCGGGTGACCGCGTTAACGGACGATAAAGCGTTGCTGATGATTGGCTGTGAAGCCGGGGCCTATAACACGGTGGATCTCGCCTGGCTGGTATCCCGTGAAAAGCCTTATGCATCGCGCATGGTGAAACTGCGCCTGCCGTTCACGCCCGCCAGCGGGGATAACGATATGGAAATGATGAACGTGGGATTTGATACGAAAACCCGTGAACTGACCACGCTGGCCAAAGGTCGCGGGCTGACAGATTGTGGTATTCAGACCCGCTGGCGGTTTGACGGCCAGCGTTTTCGTCTGGTGCGCTATGCGGAAGAGCCAAGCTGTGATAACTGGCATGGGCCAGATGCCTGGCCCACCCTGTGGATCACACGTTAAGCACTTTCTTCGCTTTCGCCACCACGTTGTCGACGGTAAAGCCAAAGTACGGGAACAGCTTATCCGCCGGTGCGGATTCACCGTAGCCGGTCATGCCGACAATCGCCCCTTTCAGGCCGACGTATTTATACCAGTAGTCGGCGATACCCGCTTCCACCGCCACGCGGGCGCTGACGTCTGACGGCAGCACCGCCTCGCGGTACTCCTCATCCTGCGCATCGAAAATATCGGTAGACGGCAGCGACACCACGCGTACCTTATGGCCTTCTTCACGCAGCTTCGCGGCGGCATTGACGGTGATCTCCACCTCGGAGCCGGTGGCGATAAGGATGATGTCCGGCGTCCCGTCGGCGTCCTGTAAAATGTAGCCACCGCGGGAGATGGCTTTCACCTGCTCCGGGGTACGCTCCATCTGCGTCAGGTTCTGACGGGAGAGGATCAGCGCCGTCGGGCCGTTGTGACGTTCAATGGCCAGCTTCCAGCCCACCGCCGCTTCCACCTGGTCGCACGGACGCCAGGTGCTGAAGTTTGGCGTCAGACGCAGGCTGGCGAGCTGTTCCACCGCCTGGTGCGTCGGACCATCTTCCCCCAGCCCGATGGAGTCATGGGTGTAGACCATGATCTGCCGCGCCTTCATCAGCGCCGCCATACGCGCCGCATTACGCGCATACTCCACGAACATCAGGAAGGTGGCGGTATAAGGCACAAAGCCGCCGTGATGGGCGATACCGTTGGCGATGGCGGTCATACCGAATTCACGTACGCCGTAGTGGATGTAGTTCCCGGCAGGATCTTCTTTCAGCGAGGTCGAGCCGGACCAGATGGTCAGGTTACTGGGTGCAAGATCCGCCGAGCCGCCCAGCAGTTCCGGCAGCGCCGGGCCATACTGGTTGAGGGCGTTCTGCGAAGCCTTACGGCTGGCGATCTTCGCAGGCTCCGCCTGCAGTTTTTCGATGTACTGCTGAGTCAGCTGCTCCCAGTTTTCCGGCAGGCCGCCGCTCATGCGGCGGGTAAATTCAGCCGCCAGCTCCGGGTGCGCTTTTTCATAAGCGGCGTATTTCTCGTTCCACGCCTGCTGGGCTTTCTCGCCGCGTTCGCGGGCGTCCCATGCGCGATAGATCTCTTTCGGGATCTCAAAGGCCGCATGTTTCCAGCCCAGTTTCTGGCGGGTGAGGGCGACTTCTTCTTCCCCCAGCGCCGCGCCGTGAGATTCTTCTTTGCCCGCTTTGTTTGGCGAGCCATAACCGATAACCGTGCGGCAGATGATCAGCGACGGCTTGTCGGTCACGCTCTGCGCTTCCTGGATGGCTTTTTTCAACGCTTCCGGATCGTGACCGTCAATTTCATGCACCACATGCCAGTGGTAGGCTTCGAAACGCTTCGCGGTGTCATCGGTGAACCAGCCTTCGGTTTCGCCATCAATGGAGATGCCGTTGTGATCGTAGAAGCCGATCAGCTTGCCCAGTCCCAGCGTACCCGCCAGCGAACAGACCTCGTGAGAAATCCCTTCCATCAGGCAGCCATCGCCCATAAACACATAAGTGAAGTGATCGACGATATCGTGGCCCGGCTGGTTAAACTGCGCCGCCAGCGTGCGCTCGGCAATTGCCAGACCGACGGCGTTCGCCAGCCCCTGACCCAGTGGACCCGTAGTGGTTTCCACGCCCGGCGTATAGCCGATTTCCGGGTGGCCCGGCGTTTTAGAGTGCAGCTGACGGAAGTTTTTCAGTTCCTCAATCGGCAGATCGTAGCCGGAGAGGTGCAGCAGGCTGTACAGCAGCATTGAGGCGTGACCGTTCGACAAAATAAAGCGGTCGCGATCGTACCAGGTCGGATCCGTCGGGTTGTGCTTGAGGAAGTCGTTCCACAGCACCTCCGCAATATCGGCCATGCCCATCGGTGCACCGGGGTGCCCGGAATTGGATTTTTGCACCGCGTCCATACTCAGGGCGCGGATAGCATTGGCAAGCTCTTTACGGGACATAGTTCTCTCCATGGCAAAAGTTACAGTTTGGCGGCAAGCAAATCTTCCAGGCTGCGCTGATCGACAGCGAACTGGCGAATACCATCGGCGAGCTTCTCGACGGCCATCGGATCCTGGTTATGCTCCCAGCGGAATTCGGCTTCGGTCAGCGGCGGCTGACGCTGGAAAGTCTGGGAAGACGGCACCAGCTTGCGCTCAACGGTGCCTTCTTTCTCCTGCAACTCCTTAAGCAGCGCCGGAGAGATGGTCAGACGGTCGCAGCCTGCCAGCGCGAGGATCTGTTCGATACGGCGGAAGCTGGCGCCCATCACGATGGTTTCAAAGCGGTTACGCTTGTAGAAATCATAAATATTACGTACGGACTTCACGCCCGGATCTTCTTCGACCACGTACGGATCCATGGGTTTGCGATCCTGATACCAGTCGTAAATACGGCCGACGAACGGCGAAATCAGATACACGCCCGCTTCGGCGCAGGCACGTGCCTGAGCAAAGGAGAACAGCAGGGTCAGGTTACATTTGATGCCCTGTTTTTCCAGCTCCTCGGCGGCGCGGATGCCTTCCCAGGTGGAGGCGAGTTTGATCAGGATGCGGGATTTATCAATGCCCTGTTCTTCGTACAGCTCAATCAGACGCAGCGCTTTGGCAATGCTCTTTTCTTTGTCATAAGAGAGGCGGGCATCCACTTCGGTGGAGACGCGTCCCGGTATGCTTTTCAGAATTTCCGCACCGATATTCACCGCCAGTTTGTCGCTGGCCTCCGCCACGATCTGCTCCTGGGTTTTCCCGCGTTTTTTACCGTATTCCAGCGCGTCATCAACGAGGTGGGAGAAGTGTGGCAGCGCGGCGGCCTTCAGCAGCAGCGAGGGGTTTGTGGTGGCGTCTTCCGGCTGATAACTGCGAATGGACTCAATATCGCCGCTGTCGGCGACCACGGTGGTAAATTTTTTGATGCCGTCTAAATAATTCATGCTAAATACTCCTTAAAAACCAAAAGCTTACGCTAGTGTGTTATCGCACACTTTTGTGAAGTTGTTCACGGGCCTGATAAAAAAGCATAGCAGACCGGGGCTGGCTTGCCGGGGAAGGGTGTAACAGCACTGTTATAATTTGATAACAAATTTGCTTTTGGATTGGTAAGAGTTTGGCGGCGTTCAAAGTTTATGAGCCGTCATGGGGCGATACTGGTGGATGCATCAGGATAGCTATCACGCTTCAACCCTACTAACGATACGTGAAAGGATCACCATAATGGATGAACAACTAAAACAGAGCGCGCTCGATTTTCACGAATTCCCGGTTCCCGGCAAAATTCAGGTCTCCCCCACTAAGCCGCTGGCGACGCAGCGCGACCTTGCGCTGGCCTATTCACCGGGCGTAGCTGCGCCCTGTCTGGAAATCGAAAAAGATCCGCTGGCGGCGTACAAATACACCGCGCGCGGCAACCTGGTGGCGGTGATTTCCAACGGTACCGCCGTGCTTGGCCTCGGCAACATTGGCGCGCTGGCGGGCAAACCGGTGATGGAAGGCAAGGGCGTACTGTTTAAAAAATTCGCCGGCATCGACGTGTTCGACATTGAAGTGGACGAACTGGATCCCGACAAGCTGATCGACGTGGTGGCCTCGCTGGAACCCACTTTTGGCGGCATCAACCTTGAAGACATCAAAGCGCCGGAGTGTTTTTACATCGAGCAGAAGCTGCGCGAACGCATGAACATCCCGGTGTTCCATGACGATCAGCACGGCACGGCGATTATCAGCACAGCAGCCATTTTAAACGGCCTGCGGGTGGTGGAGAAAAACCTCTCCGACGTGCGCATGGTGGTCTCCGGCGCGGGCGCCGCCGCTATTGCCTGTATGAACCTGCTGGTCATGCTCGGCATGCAAAAACACAATATTGTGGTCTGCGACTCAAAAGGGGTGATCTACAAAGGCCGCGAGCCGAACATGGCGGAAACCAAAGCCGCCTACGCCATCGACGATGACGGCAGGCGCACCCTTGCCGACGTGGTGAAGGACGCCGATATTTTCCTCGGCTGTTCCGGGCCGAAAGTGCTGACGCCGGAAATGGTCAAAGAGATGGCGCGTCAGCCGCTGATCCTCGCGCTGGCCAATCCGGAGCCGGAGATCCTGCCGCCGCTGGCGAAAGAAGTCCGTCCGGACGCCATTATCTGCACCGGTCGTTCCGACTATCCGAACCAGGTGAATAATGTCCTCTGCTTCCCGTTTATTTTCCGCGGCGCGCTGGACGTGGGCGCTACCGCCATTAACGAAGAGATGAAGCTGGCCGCCGTGCATGCTATCGCCGAACTGGCCCATGCCGAGCAGAGCGAAGTGGTGGCCTCCGCCTATGGCGATCAGGATCTGAACTTCGGCCCCGACTACCTGATCCCGAAACCTTTTGATCCACGTCTGATCGTCAAGATCGCCCCGGCGGTAGCGAAAGCGGCCATGGATACCGGCGTCGCCACCCGGCCAATCACAGACTTTACCGCCTACATCGACAAGCTGACGGAGTTTGTCTACAAAACCAACCTGTTCATGAAGCCGATTTTCTCCCAGGCGCGTAACGAGCCGAAACGTGTGGTGCTGGCGGAAGGCGAGGAAGCGCGGGTGCTGCACGCCACCCAGGAGCTGATCACGCTGGGGCTGGCGAAGCCGATCCTGATCGGTCGTCCGGGCGTCATCGAAATGCGCATCCAGAAGCTGGGGCTGCAAATCAAGGCGGGCGTCGATTTTGAGATCGTCAACAATGAATCGGATCCGCGCTTTAAAGAGTACTGGAACGAATACTACGGCATCATGAAACGCCGGGGGATCACCCAGGAGCAGGCGCAGCGCGCGGTGATTAGCAACTCCACGGTGATCGGCGCGATCATGGTACAGCGCGGCGAAGCGGATGCGCTGATCTGCGGCACCATCGGCGATTACCATGAGCATTTCAGCGTGGTGCAGCAGCTGTTCGGCTATCGCGATGGCGTGAACGCGGCGGGGGCGATGAACGCCTTACTGCTGCCGAGCGGCAACACCTTTATTACCGATACCTACGTCAACGACGATCCGACGCCGGAACAGCTGGCGGAGATCACCCTGATGGCGGCGGAAACCGTACGCCGCTTCGGTATCGAACCGCGCGTGGCGCTGCTGTCGCACTCTAACTTTGGTTCATCGAATTCGCCTGCGGCATGCAAAATGCGTGAGACGCTGGCGCTGGTACGTGAACGCGCGCCGGATCTGATGATTGACGGTGAGATGCACGGCGATGCGGCGCTGGTGGAGAGTATTCGCCAGGATCGCATGCCGGACAGCCCGCTGAAAGGCTCGGCCAATATTCTGGTGATGCCGAACGTGGAGGCGGCGCGCATTAGTTACAACTTACTTCGCGTTTCCAGCTCGGAAGGCGTCACCGTTGGCCCGGTGCTGATGGGCATAGCAAAACCGGTGCATGTGCTGACGCCCATCGCCTCCGTACGGCGTATCGTCAACATGGTGGCGCTGGCGGTGGTCGAAGCCCAGACGCAGCCGCTGTGATCCTGTTTTCCCCTCACCGGCGGGTGAGGGGAGCTTTATTTCACCTTACCAGTTATAACTCACCGTCGCCGTCATGGTGCGGCCCACGCCATAGAAGCAGGCCGAGTCGCTGGCGCAGGACGCCACGTATTTGGTATCCGCTACGTTATTGACGTTAAACTGCACCGACGCCCCTTTCAGGCTGCCGTTCATCTCGCCCAGATCGTAACTTACCATCGCGTCATACAGATCCACCGCCGGGACTTTAAAGCTGTTGCGCGCGTCGCCGTAACTGGTGCCGATATAACGCATCCCCACCCCTGCGGTCAGGCTTTTCAGCGGACCGCCTGGCAGGGTATAGCTGGCGAAAGCCGAAGCCATGTGCGTCGGAATACGCGCCGGGGTTTTGCCTTCGGTGCCGGCGACCGTGGTGCTGACGGTTTCCGCGTCGGTGTAGGTGTATGCGCCGATCAGGTTAATACTGTCGAGCAGCGTGGAATGCACTTCGGCTTCCACGCCTTTTGAACGCACTTCCCCGGCATTTTCAAACCAGCCCGCCGCGCTGTCATAGGTGGGCACATTATTTTGTCTTAAGTCATACACCGCCAGCGTCATCAGAGTGCTGTCCACCGGCTGATACTTCACGCCCACTTCCGTTTGCTTGCCGGTAGTGGGTTTGAACGGCGCCACGCCCGGCGCGCGGTTAGTTTGCAGGTTAGGTTCAAAGGAGGTGCTGTAGCTGATGTACGGCGACAGGCCGAAATCAAAGGCATACAGCAGGCCGGTGCGCCAGGTGAATTTATTGTCGTTCTGCTGCACCGTATCCGCTGTGCCGGTAAAGTCGCTGGTGCGCACTTCGTCCCAGTCATAACGCCCGGAGAGCAGTAATTCCCAGTTATTCCAGCTCAGCTGATCCTGCGCATACACGCCCAGCTGATCCAGCGTCTGTTTTTCGTCGGTCATCGTGCGGAATGCGTCTTCATCCACCTTCACGCCGTACACCGGACGTTGCCAGTCAAGGTCATACTGCGAGCCTGCGCCGCGCGCCAGCGTCTGGCGATCGTTGCTGGACTTATAATCCACGCCGCCGAGCAGCGTATGGCTTATCTCGCCGGTGACATATTGCGCTTCCAGCTGGTTATCAAGGCCAAACTCATCGGTCTGACGGGTTTCATGCTGGGCGCGGCGGGTCAGCAGGGAACTGTTAGCGGCGCTGGTGGCATACACCAGATAACGGTATTTCTGTTTGATGGTGGAATAACGCGCATTCTGGCGGAAGGTGAGCGCCTCATTAAGCTGATGCTCAAACTCATAGCCGATCATCGTCTGCTCGCGCCAGGACTGGTCGTAATCCGTATCGCTGACGTTAAAGTCCCGCGGGATATACTTGCCGTCCACCGGCACCACCGTCCCGTAATAGGGCAGGAAATTGCGATACCCGGCGTCGGGATCTTTCTGGTAGCTGGAAAGCAGCGTAAAGCGCGTCTGATCGTTCGGGAACCAGGTGATCGCCGGGGCGATCGCCATGCGCGTCTCTTTATAATCCTCCACCTGGTTATGCTGGGTGCGGCCAAGGCCGTTGACGCGATACAGCACGCGGCCATCGTCGCTCAGCTGGCCGCCAAAATCGAAGGCGCCTTCCGCCAGCTCGTTATTGCCGGTGCGGAACTGCACGCTGTGGATCGGCTCCGCCGTCGGACGTTTGCTGGTCATGCTGATAAGCCCGCCCGGATTCACCTGACCGAACAGCACCGACGCCGGGCCGCGTACCAGTTCAACGCGCTCCAGCAGCCAGGGATCCACCGTGCCGGTCTGCGACGACGCGCTGGCGCCAAAACTCAGCCCGTCGAGGTATTTCGGCACGTAGCTGAAGCCACGCACGAACACCTCATCATTGCGGTTTGACGAGCCGCGGTATTCGGTAAAGGCCCCGGCGCTGTAGCGCAACGCCTGCGACACCGAGGTGACATCCAGCGCTTTCATCTGATCGCGCGTCACCACTGACACCGACTGCGGCGTTTTCACCAGCTCAGTGGCGGTTTTGGTGGACGACAGGGTTTTGGTCGCCACTATGCCTTTAACGGGCGCCGTAGGATCTTCTGCGGTACCCGGCGTCACCACCATGGTTTCTTCATTTGCCATCACCGGCAGCGCAGCACCCGCCGCCAGGCTGAGCATCCAGAGTTGCATCATCTTATTTTTATTAAACATTTTATTATTAATTTCCCGTTTTGCTTTTGCCATCATCCGCCTGCGTCCCCCGGAGGGGAAACGCAGGTATCCCTCACAATCGCTATGAATGATATTGCAAATAATTAGCATTTGCATTAGCGTCGTATTTAAATTTCAGCAGGGAAATGTCTGGCAATGAAAATGGCGTTAAGCGGATTACTGATTGGCCTCAGCACCATGCCGGTGATGGCGGCAAGCTGCGAGGCACCCGCGGTGCAGGGAGAGCAACAGGGAAAGTTTGATGCCAGCGGCGAGGTCTGTTTCCAGTTGCCGCCGCTTGATGAAAATTACGTATCGGCTACGCTGGAAGGCATCACCGATGCCCGCCTGCTCGACGCCAGCAACCGCCGTATCCGCACGCTGCTGGAAGGCGGCCCGGCAGACGGGCAGCAAAGTCTGCTGTTTGCTCTGCCGGTAAACCAGATCTCCTCGCTGGTGTTGCACGGCGAAGAAGGCGCGCGCTGGCGCTTTCGCTGGCATATGAAAGAGACCACGCCGCTGAGGGTCGCGCAGGTGATGGAGCCGGTAAGCCCGACCTTGCAACAGCTGGCTAAACAGCTGGCTGCCGGCGGGACGACGGCGGCATTCTGGCAGGCGCGCCAGCAGGCCGGGACGCCGCTTGTGGAACCGGTGGATGCCACGCACAAACGCGTCACCTTTTTATGGCGCGGCGCGCGGGGTAACGTCTTTATACTCGGCTCCCCGGCCGGGGATCACGATCCGCTGTTCCGCCTCGCCCAGTCCGACGTCTGGTTTCGCAGCTACGTCGTACCCGCCGACACGGTGATGCAGTATAAGCTCGCGCCTGACGTGCCGCAGGTTGAAGGAACGCCCCGCGATCAGCGCCGGGCGATCCTCGTCAGCGCCCAGGCCGATCCCCTTAACCCGCACACCATGAGCGGCCCCTTTACCGACCGCTGGAACCGTTCATCGCTGCTTGATCTGTCAAGTGGCCGCTATTTCACCGGCGAGGCCATGGCGAAACCCCTGCGTTACGGCACACTACAGCGTTATCAGTTCAGAAGTGAACGGCTGGGTAACAGCCGTGAAATCGTGCTCTACCGCCCGCGAAGCCCGCAGCCGGTACGCTGGACGCTGTTCCTGTTCGACGGTAAAACCTGGCAGGGGGACTACCACACCGCCAACGTGCTGGACGATCTCATCGCCCGGCATGCGCTTTTGCCGATTAATATCGTCTTTATTGATAGTCTTGATCATGCCAGGCGGGCAAAAGAACTGCCGCCGAACGCCGATTTCGCTGATTTTATGGCTCATGAACTGGTGCCCTGGCTGCGGCAGAAAGGCATTGTATTGCAGCGCAATAAAACCGTGCTGGCCGGGGCGAGCTACGGCGGGCTGGCCTCATCCTGGGTGGCGCTGCGCTACCCGCGTCTGTTTGGCAACGTGCTGAGCTTATCCGGCTCCTACTGGTGGGCACCGAAAGGCGAACCGGCCAGCTGGCTGACGCGCCAGTATCAGAACGCGCCGCACTATCCGGTGCGCTTCTGGCTCCAGGCCGGACGTTTTGAAACCGGCGGCCCGGACGGCGGCATCTACAAAAACAGTCTGGAGTTTGAGCAGGTACTGCGGGAGAAGGGCTATCGCGTCAGCTTCCATCCGTGGTCCAGCGGCCATGATTACGCCGCCTGGACCGAAGCGCTGGTGCACGGCCTGCGCGATCTGTCAGGCTTAACCCGCCAGCGAGAACCAGCGACGCCAGATAAAGCGCAGCAGCAGGTACTCCAGGGTGCCGAGCAGTAAAAACCACGCGCATAAGAACAGGGTGTAAAACTGGCTGGCATCCATCAGATGAAAGAGGCCAATCAGTTTTTGCACCAGTGCGGTGCCAGGGGAGGGCACCGGCAGCAGCAGACAGGAGAGGAACGCCAGCAGCAGGATCCCGGCGGCGGTCATCAGCGATTCAAGGGGATGTTTCATTATGGTGTTAATCGTCAGTTAAAACGCCATTAGAAGTCATTTGCACGGCAGGTGCAATCGTCAGGCATCAGCCCGACGCCCAGATCTCGGTGTGTTTCTCCACCAGGCCAAACAGCGAACCGCCATCCGCCACAAAATCACGCATCAGCTGCGCCTCGCTTTTGCCGCGTTGCACAAAGCGCGACAGCTCATCCAGCGCGCTACCACCATTGAGTTTATCGGCATAGGGGGCGACTTTTTCCAGCATCCGCAGAATGTCGTCCTTGATGCTGATCTGATCGCCGGTATGCACATCCGTCAGAATGCCGTCGAAGCCAAAACGGCAGGCCTGGAAGCGGTTAAATTTATACAGCAGATAATCACGCTCCTGCATTTTGAAAGGCCGCTCGGCGAGCAGCCAGTGGGCGGTGGCCTGAATAAATCCGGCGACGTTAATCGCATGGGCCAGCGTCAGAGGCGTATCCATCACCCGCACCTCCACGGTGCCAAAATTGGGGCTGGGGCGAATATCCCAGTGCAGATCTTTAATGCTTTCGATCATGCTGGTATAGCTCAGGCGGCGGAACAGCCCCTCGAATTCTGACCAGTTAGTCACCCAGGGCGCATGGCCGTTATCCGGGAAGGCGGAAAAGATATTTAAGCGCGACGAGGCAAAGTGCGTATCCGCCCCCTGCATATAGGGCGATGCCGCCCCCAGCGCGATAAAGTGCGGCACAAAGCGCGATAGCCCGTGCATCAGATAGATAGCGTCATCGCCGCTGCGACAGCCAATATGCACATGCTGACCAAACACCGTCGCCTGCTGCATCAGATAGCCGAACATCTGCAACGTGCGGGAATAGCGCTCATCGTTGCAGATCTCCTGGCGCTGCCATTTCTGGAACGGATGCGTGCCGCCGCCGCAAATTTTTACATGATGCTCCGCCGCTGTTTGCAGAATGATGTGCTGCAATGCGCCCAGCTGGCTGGCGGCCTGATGAATGTCGACGCACACGCCGGTGGCGATCTCCAGCATGCTCTCGGTGATGTCGTGCTTCACTTCCCCCGCGCTGACCTGCGCTTTCATCGCATCAATAAGCGTGGTCGAATCCTGGCTTAAATCGTAACCCGGCGGGTTAACGATCTGTAATTCCAGTTCAATGCCCAGGGTAAAGGGATCGGAGACATGAAAATCGGCTAAAGGCATAGTTACGCTCACATTTATCTGCTTTTTTATGAGTATAGACGGGAATTTAGCCTCTCTCTTTTCCTTCCGAGAGCGAAATCCCCTGAACAAAACTCACGCCGCGAATGATACTTTCCTCCGCCCTGTCAGCCTGTTATAACATTTTCATTACAACCCAATGAGGATGTCACGTGCCTGAAATTAATGAATATGGTCAGACGGTGGGCGATGCGCTGACTGACTGGCAGGGCGCGCCTGCGCTGCCGCGTAAGGTGCTGTCCGGTCACTACTGTCGTCTGGATCCGCTGACGGCAGAGCATGCCGCCGATCTGTTTGATGCTTACGCGCAGGCCGCCGACGAGCGGGACTGGACGTGGATGGCCAGCGATCGCCCGGCGTCGGTTGCGGATACCGCCGCCTGGATCGACGGCAAAGTGCAGGACCAGGGGCTGGTGCCTTATGCGGTCATCGATCTGAAAAGTGGTCGTGCGGTAGGGCTGGTATGCTACATGGCAATCGATCGGGAAAACGGTACCGTTGAGATCGGCCACGTCACCTGGTCGCCGCGCATGCAGCAGACCGTGTTCGGCACCGAAGCTGTATGGTTACTGCTCGGCAATGCCTTTGCATACGGTTACCGTCGGGTGGAGTGGAAGTGTGATTCCCTGAACGTCGCTTCCCGCCGCGCCGCCGAACGGCTGGGCTTTACCTTTGAAGGCCGCTTTCGCCAGAAAATCGTACGCAAAGGCCGCAACCGTGACAGCGACTGGCTGTCGATCATCGACGCGGAATGGCCCGCCCGCGATGCGCCGATCCGCGCCTGGCTGGCAGAGGATAATTTTGACGCGCAGGGCAGGCAAAAGCGCAGGCTGGAGGCATTTCAGGAGCGGTGATCCCCGGCCACTAACGCCGCGCGATCATAAAATCGCTGGATCACGCCCCTGGCCATAAAGGCCGCCCGGTCGGACATATGGGCGATAACATCCGCATCATGGCTGACCAGCAGATAGGTCATCTGGTGCGCCTGCTTGAGGGTATTCAGCAGGTTAAGAATTTCCGCCTGCACCGACATATCCAGCGCCGAGGTCGGCTCGTCAAGCAGCAGCAGACGCGGGCGCAGCAGCAGCGCACGGGCGATAGCCACCCGCTGGCGCTGGCCGCCCGAGAGCTGATGCGGATAGCGCTGTGCCGCGTCGGCGGCGAGTCCCACTTCCGAGAGCGCCGTCGCCACCCGCGCTGCGCTGTCCTGTTCGCCATGAATGCGCAGCGGCTCCGCCAGCGTACGGTAAATGGTGTGGTTCGGATGCAGCGAGGCGTAAGGGTCCTGAAACACCATCTGCACATTGCGCCGCCGCTCGCCCTGAAAGCGCACGCCGGGTTTCACCGGCTCGTCAAACAGCGACACGTGGCCCTGCCACTCCCGCTGCAAGCCAGCCAGCACGCGCAGGATGGTGG